>JAEYYW010000122.1 GCA_023428265.1 Bacillota bacterium
GTGTGGATGGACGGCGAGCCCCGCCAGCCGGGCAGTCAGGAAGACACGGCAAAGGCCTTCCTGGAAGCCTGGGCGATGGGGTTGCAGGACGAAGCGCTGGGGTTCCTCTCCTCCGAGCTGCGCAGCGGCCTTTCCGCCGATGAAATCGGCGGGTTTCTGGGCCAGTTTGACAGCATCGACACAGCCCGGTATGCGCCGATCCACGGCGAGGGCGAGGTGGCGCTGGCACTGGTGCGCAAGGAAGCCGGAGAGGTGTTCGGCGCACGGCCGGTGGCCATCAAGGTGGTGGAGGAGGAGTCGGACGCGGGCAAATGGAAGGTGGATAATATCCGGGCGCTGTGAAGCCGCAACCCTCACCCCCTACCCCATGAGATTGGGGGAGGGGGTTTTTTGATCACGTGGGAAATATACAGGCCCATGTTATTACCCGAAAAGAACGACCTCCCCAGAACCAAAATTCGGGCCGGGACGGAGCCAAGGATGCGGGCCGGTACAGAGACCGGCCCCTACTGCTTGAACGGAGAAATGGAGCGCTATGCCATAACGCGGGGCAATACCCCGCCCTCACTTCCCTTGACATCCCCGGCGGCCTGTGCTATTTTGTTCCTATACTAATAGAGTAGTCTGGGGGAGCCATGGAACCGGTCAAGCTGTTTGACTCCGAACTCAAATTGATGGAGATCCTCTGGGAAAAAGGCCCGCTCACAGCCAAAGAGGTGAGCCTGATCGCCACGCGGGAAATCGGCTGGAACAAAAACACCACCTACACCGTGCTCACAAAGCTGGTGCAGAAGGGTGCGTTGAAGCGCGTCGAGCCAGACTTTTTGTGCCAGCCGCTGGTGAGCCGCGACGAGGTGGCCGAGACTGAGACCCGCAGGCTGATCGACAAGCTCTATGACGGCTCTCCGGCGGCATTTCTGACGTCCTTCCTCCAGAAGGAGAAGCTGAGCGAGCGGGAGCGCAAAGAGCTCCGCGACATCATCGACAGGGGCTTTGGCGGCGAAAGCTGAGGGATCGCATGGGCGCAGCGTTCTATTTCGTGCTGAACATGGGCATCACGGCGTCGGCCATCGGCTTGGTGGTGCTGCTGCTGCGGCTAGTGCTGGGCAAGCGGCTGCTGGCGCTGGCGCGTTACGGGCTGTGGGCGCTGGTGCTGCTGCGGCTGCTGCTGCCTTTCGCACTGCCCAGCGAGCTGAGCGCCCTGAACCCGGTGACCCGGTTTGTAACGCCCATCGCCTCCTGGCCGGTGGGCGGGCTCACGATGGCCAACGCGGTGCGCCAAGCGAAGAGCCTCCCTGCCACGATGACCAACTTCGTCGGCGCGGCGGAGCCCAACGGCCCCCAGGCCATCCGCTTCAAGACCGAAGCGGCGCAGTCAGCCTTTGACACACTGGGCACGGTGTGGCTGGTTGGCGCCGCCCTGACGGCGCTGACCGCCGCGGCGCTCTATGCCCTCACGGCGCGGAAGCTCCGGCAGGCCCGGCCCGTGGAAGCCTGCGGCATGCTGGCGCAATGCGCCGCGCGGGTGGGGCTGAAGCGCAGGGTGCGCCTGTTGGAATCTCCCGATGTCAGCTCCCCGGCGGCGTTTGGCATGCTGCGGCCCATCATCGTGATCCCGCCGGGGCTTTTGGAAAGCCGGGAAGCGCTGGAGCCGGTGCTGCTGCACGAGCTTGCCCACATCCGCCGGGGGGACACCTTTCGGCCGCTGCTGTTTCTGCTGGTGTGCATGCACTGGTACAATCCGTTCCTCTGGCTGCTTTGGCTCATTTCCGGAGCGGACATGGAGCTTGCCTGTGACGCCGCCGTGCTGAAACGGCTGGACCGTGACGGAAGGAAGCAATACGCACTGGCCCTGGCGGGCCTTGCAGCCAAGCCTGAGCCGTTGCTCTCGGCGGCCTTCGGCGCAAGCGCGGTGAAGCGGCGCATCCTGGCCGTGGTGAGCTACCACAGAGTGACCCTTTTTGCGGCGGTGCTCAGCGCGGCGCTGGTGCTGCTGCTGGCGGCAGTGCTGCTGACCAACCCGGCGGTTGGGTGAGGAGGCTATGATTTGGGAGAAGCTTTGCGGCTAAAATGACTATTGACTGATATTTCATTGCAGTGATATTTTATACTCAAAAAGAATCATGATTCGAAAGGAGCACACGCATGAACATTTCTGTTGATAAGGGAGCTCCTGTTTATATGTCCTCCCAAATAACAATTGAGTCCACAATCGACAACGTCTGGAAAACCTTGACAGATTTGAAGCAATGGCCCAGTTGGCAATCCTCCGTTACAGAAGTGAACGTGCAAGAGCCAGTCCAGGAAGGCACTGAATTCACATGGAAAGCTGACGGTCTCGTTTTCAAGTCAAAGATCCACGCAATGAAGCCGAAAGCTATGTTTGGATGGACAGGAAAAACCATAGGCGCTTTTGCAATCCATAACTGGCAATTCACTGAGCAAGATAATGTTGTCATCGTCCATGTTGAGGAAAGCCTTCAGGGTTTTTTGCCGACACTGCTCAAGAAGAATTTCCAAGAGAACCTCCGAAAAGGAATCGATAAGAACCTGAACGAATTGAAAGCGGCTTCAGAGTCCAAAAGTGCGGTTTAGTGGTTCAACAAACAAGCGATCAAACCACTTTTCACCAGATCATTCGCTCTTCGCGATACTCGTCCGGCTTTCCTTGTTTTTCAGCCGGACGTTTTTCTTTCTCGTACGCAAAGCAAAACCTGCATCCTTTTTGCATGCGGTTTGTCCGTTTATGCTTGATGCGCAGCCCTTGACATCCATACGCAAGTCTCGATATGCTGGGTCAACGAGAAGTTGACGAGCAAACCAATGGGAGTGAAAATGCCGAATAGATTTTTGAACATCATCATAACTCTTCTGCTTGCAGCGGCACTGGCTGGCTGCAGCGCAGCGCAACCGGTTGGCTCTGCGGCGCCTTCTGCCACACCGATGCCGGCACCCGCAACCGCCGCGCCATCGGCAACGCCCGGCTCGCTGGACGAAGCCCGCGATCTGATTGCGGACTGGCTGAAGCGCGAAGTGCCCGGTTTCAACCTGGACAGCCTCTCCGGCCTTCAGCAAACCGACCTCGGCCTCGAGCACCTTGAGGAGCTCACCGACACCCGCATCTATTCCCTCGGCAGCTATCTTTTCACGCTGCACGGCGGCAACGTCTCCCGGCTTTATTGCCTCACAATCCTGGAAGCCCGCCTGGAGGACATGGACGGTGACGGAGCCATCGAGCTTGTGTTGCTCTGCGACAACGGCTCAGGCCTGCATGTCTATCAGCTTTTCATCGTGAAAAACGGCGAAGTGCATGCCCACACGATTGAGAGCACCGCAAATAACCACCGCTACAGCCTGGGCACGATGTGCTCCTGCGGCGTGCTGCTGCTGAAGGAAGAGCTGAAGGATGGGCAGGAAACAGGCCCCTATGTGGTCGGGCAGATCACGCTGAAGGATGGGAAGATTGTGGTGGAGTGATATCCTAAGCCAAAACTCCCCCTGCCCTTCGGGCATCCCCCTCAGGAGGGGGACAAGTAGAGCTTGAATTAGGCACTCTAGATCGGTCTTGGCAGAGGCGGGGTTTGCGTTGCCTAAATGAGTATCTCGACTTTGCAACCTGGCTGCTCGCCTATGCAACCGAGAGCCCAGCTAGCTATCAATGACTCTTTCAGAATTCAGTCGGGGCGGGTACAGAGCCCTTCGCTTTGCGAACCACTATCGGCAATTGCCCGCACATTCACTGCACAAATGTGCTACGCAATTGCCGGGATAACACCTCGCCCCTACATCGACCGCCATACTCTGGCTGCTTTGTTTGCGTCAGACAGTTCAGTATAACGCAGCGGGCGGCTCGTGAGCCGCCCCTACATCCTTTTTGTTACAAATTCACCTGATGAAATTGGTCACTTCCCGCTCTTCCAGCTCCGGCGGCTGGATGCCAGCAAGGCGGCCCAACTCAAAGCACTTGAGCATCCAGGCCATGTTGCGGCCAAGGGTGCGCATCACCTGCATGCCCTCGCGGTCCTGCTGCACCTCTTCGGGCGTGCTGCCATGCACCATATTCCAATACTGCGAGGGCACCACCGGCATGCCGTTGATGCCGAAATATTTGTTCAGCTGGTCCAGCGCCGCCGTGGAGCCGGCCCTGCGGCAGCTCACCACCGCTGCGCCCGGCTTGCCCCGGAAGCCTTCGCCGGCATAGAAGAACCGGTGCAGGAAGCTGGTGATCGTGCCTGATGCAGCGGCATAGTGCACCGGCGAGCCAAACACAAAGCCGTCGGCTGTCTTGGCCTTTTCCAGCGCCAGGTTCACATAGCCGTCGTCAAAGGCGCAGCCGGTGGCTTCGGGTTTGAAGCAGGCGTGGCAGGCCGTGCAGCCGCGGATGGGCTTGTTGCCCAGGTGCAGGATTTCTACCTCAATGTCTTCCTTTTCCAGCTCGGCGGCTACTTCGCGGAGCGCCGTGTAGGTGCAGCCTTTTTCGTGGGGGCTGCCGTTGATCATCAGAACTTTCATGCGGTACCTCCAATATATCTCCTACGATTGGAATGTCTTTATCAACTCCCCCTGTCACCACGTCGCATACTGTGGTGCAACATGGCGGCATCCCCCCTCAAAGAGGGAGACAAGTCCACCTTGTTCGTTGGGGTGGCGGCGCAGCCGCCGGAGGGAGTCACAACTCCACAAACGTGGGCTCATGCCCCGTGTGCGGCAAAAACTTGCCGAGCAGGTCGTCCAGCCGGATCCTGAGGCTTGCGGTGTTTATACAGGGGTGGCAACCCACATACTCCTGACTGAGGAGGTCTCTGTCCATCAGCAGCCTCACCTTGTGCTCCCGGTCGTTCATCAGGCCCAGCACGCTCACCGACCCGGGCGTGAGATCCAGCAGCGCTTCCATTTCCTCCGGGGTTGCGAAGGAAAGCCGTGACGAGCCGATCTGCCGGCTCAGGTCCTTGGTGCGGAAGGGCTTGTTGCCCGGCATCATGAGCAGGCAGTGGCCGGTGTGGCTGGCCGTGCACAAAAACAGGTTCTTGCAGATTTCAATACCCAGCAGCTTGTCCACCTCGTGGCAGGCCTCAATGGAGGGCGTGGCCTCATGGTCCAGCCGGAGGTAGGGGATGCCCAACGCATCCAGCAGCGCATAGGTGCGCATCTCACGGTCCTGCCGGCCCTGCGGGCACGGCGGGCAGCTGTGCAGCGTGGTGTCGGTCGTGATCATCACAAGCCTTCCAGTTTTATGGATTACCAGATCCAGGGGATCAACGTGAAGCACACCGCGCAAATCACCACACCACGCAGCGGCTTTGCCTCGCCGTCAAATGCCTTGCGGATGAAAAACGCCATCAGCAGCAGGCAAATAAAAGCGATCACCATGCCGCCGTAATGCACGTAGTTGGCGGACTTCGAGCTGGTATAGACAGTCTTGAAGCCGCCATCCTGGTCAGGGAGGTTTTTCATCGTTTCATAGTCCAGATAGGCGTTCAGGCCGCCGAATGGCGCAAAGAAGAAGACAATCAGGCTCACTGCCGCGATCACGATGCCGATGATTCCAAAGAGATTCTTCTTCATCCCAACCTCCCGCGAAGGCGTGCGGCAGGGCTGTGAACCTGCCGGCCTCATCTTAGTATACCAGAGAACCGCACCGGTCGTATATCCCCTTCCCCGCGCCGATATCCCACACCCCCGGTTGCCATATCTCATATACTATACGGGAGGTGATACCATGCAATATATTGACATCAGCACCTGGACGGGCGGCGCCCGCTGGCAGGCGGCGTGGAACGGCGAGTCCGCCAACGAGCTCGGCATCACCGCCGGAGAGTTCTGCGCCCTGTTTACCCGCAGGTTCTGCAGGCTGTTCTGCTCGCAAAACCGCAGGCGCTGCGGCTTCTTCAACCTGGGCGGCAACAACAACAGCAACCGCGAATGCTGCGTTGCGTGCCTGCGCATCACGCCCGACATCTGCCAGGAGGTCTTCGCCGCGCGCGCCAATGTGGTGAACTTCTGCGAGTGCTTCAGCGCCGATTTCTGCGCCGCGTTTGTGGACGCATTCCTCGACGAGCGGGACTTGCCGGAGCGTTGCCGGGCGGTGCTGTGCGCGCGCTGCTGCGCGGCCAGCCGGATCGCGTGCAGGGAAGTACTCAGGGAGTTGGGGGCGAACACAAGCTGCTGCTTCTGAGGAAGCAGGGGGTACACAAAGGAAACGCGGGCGAAAGCCCGCTGATACATACGATTACATAACCATGCTTCACCACATTTTGCCACCGTTCACCAACACCACCGATATCTCATAGGATATACCATCCATGGAAAGGAGGTAATCATATGAAATATGACAGGTACTATCCGGAAGACGGCCGCAAGGAGCGGGAAAGCGCCCGCAAAGACGAAGGCAGCCGCCGGCCGGACAGGGAGCAGGAGTGGCCCCCGGAGGAGCTGACCCACACCCACGAGTTTGAGGGCAGCACCAAGCTGGCAGAGCTCCAGGAAGACCCCCACAACCACCGCTTCGCCGGCGTGACGGGCGAAGTCATCGAGGTGCCCGGCGGCCATATCCACAAGGTGTTCACCCGCACGGACTTCTTTGACAACCATTTCCACTTCGTGATCAGGTTCACCGGCCTGCAGCGGCCCGTGGGCAACGGCAAGCATGTGCACTTTGTGAAGGGCATGACAACGGAGGCCGACGGCCACCGGCATGAGTTCCAGTTTGCCACGCTGATTGAGGACCCGCTGAGCCCGCCGCCGGAGGAAGAAGACTGCTGAGAGATCTGGAGTACGGAAGGTAAAGGTTGCTGCGTTAGGGGGCAGTGGGTACGGAAGAGGAAAACGCGGGCCTGGGGCCCGCGGGGTACATAGGGGGGCAGATTGATGTATGTAGCCACAAGGTCTTTGGGATCATAAGGGTGGGGAGGAACTACAATATTGTTGCTCTAATTCTGTTTATAAGTTTTTCATGTAAATCCTCATAATTATTCCACAAAATGAAGTTATAGTGGTTTATGTCAAAATGCAAATAGTTTTTAACTCCTTTATCATCCGTCCCATCAAACCATTCTTTTTTGCATGTCCTGATTACTTCAAGACCTCTTCCTTGTGCATAACCAGCTTCAAAATAAGCCCCTTGATTGTTATATGTAAAATCAGTCACAACGAATTTACTAGTCTTAATCTCAGAAATTATCCTATCCGTTATGTCTCCGTTATGCTCTTTTTCCATTATTATGAATGCATTAAAACCGCAAGCTCTGCATGCTGGTTGAATTGCATGTTTATATGCATCAAGTAGATCATCTTTAAAACCCATGGCAACAAAGACCTTGTTCGAATGTTTATTTGTTGTTGAAATCTCTTCTGCCCTGATTAGGCCCTCAAGGGAAACTGTGAAATAGATGCTCTCAAATGACTGAGCATGCTTGGTGAATAATCCTATATCTATAAGTGCTAGAACCATATTTTTAAACTCATCATAATTATGTGCGAATCCAATAGAATAAGGAGTAGATTTATCTACTCTAAACACTGATCCAAACTCATCAGATCCTCTATAATAATACAAAAGTATTTTATCTAGTTTTTGCGATATGGTTTTTGGAATATTAGGATCATTTAAAAGACTTTCAATATTATCATTTTTTATCATTTCCAAGTCTAGCCCTAAGTCATTCTTTTCTCTAATTAAACCAGAAATTAAGTGTCTATACGGAAAATATAATCTTTCAACATCTTTATCTTGATCCTTAAAAATGTCTGAAACATTATAGCAGCCACAATTCGGGCATTCGACTTTTACCTCTTGTTCAAGTCTTCCCAAATACGTATATATAGCATAGTTATCACAAAAGAGACACCTCTCTGACATGTTTATCATCCTCCTGCGTATCTTTCCTTAGTTGTCGATTAATCAATTATATCACTGTATTAAGGAATTCAAAATAAGCTAAGCGGAACTAAAGATCAATGAAACAGGGGGCAATGGTGGCGGATGGTTCTGGTACTGAAGGAACGATACCAATTCGATCTGTTTATTAGAAACGCTATCTGCATAGTCATAAGGTCTCTTTCTGATTTCTCTGATCTTCACGTTTCTCGATCATAGAGCACAGTCTTAATGATTTCGCAATTACTTCAACCACTCTATCAGCCCTATAAAAGAGAGACAACTCTGCGCATAAGAACTTGATCGTGTTCAAGGCGCTACTTACTTGAAAACTCTGCCGTGTTTTCAAGAGAAATCCTACCCACCTTTCCAGAGAGCTCATTAGCTCCCTTAGTACCAAGCGACCCTTTTTTTCTGACGAACCTTTTATGGTGCTAAAATGAAGTCCGCAATAAATGTATACGCCTTCGTATTCTTCTTTGGTAATAGATCTTAAAATAAGATTAACAGTATCTGATATTGGTTGACAAAAGACATTCTGATAAAAGACGGTTGCGGAATGTAAGGCAATCGAATTCTCAATATTCCATAGTGTTCCAATGTAACCTCTACAACCAGAAGCGATTAATGTTGCAGAAAAATCTCTCCATGATGTACAGGAGTTATTAAACACTATCGGGTTTCCATTTGATGCTATTGAATGGAATTGTCCTTGATGAATTCCATCATAACATTGTACATGGCATGATTTTTCAATCAGATAATCGACTTTAACGCGACACTTAGCAATAGCATCTTCATCGGCCATTGATTTCATCATATCATTATAAACATACTCAGGATATCCGGCAGACTTCAATTCAGGGCTCATCCATTTATATCCATCAAAATATCTAAAAATCCTTTTGCTAGAAACATTCACATAATCCGTATTATCGAAAGCAAAGCCAACAATTTCTTCAAACTCAACATTATGTGATATCCCCATCCTATCAGTGAAACTGGTATTTACATAGTAACCAGACACCTCCCCCCCATGACTCACAATGTGCAAGATGTCGAATGGATAATAACCAACATATTGATCAAAAGATTTTACTGTTGCATGTTTTCTATACAATTTTTTAACATAGAATTGCTTTTTTTGGAGACTATCGTCTACTTCATTTGCTTCATTTATGGTCACATAGCCAAGATCTACTGGTTCTGGTGAAAAAACAACAGCTGAATCGTACTTATTTCCTTCCATTTCGTAAACTAGATTGTTAAAAATGAAGACATCTTCGTTTAGTGGTATTATTACATGTGTGCATATAGTAATGTCTTGACAAAATACTCCGTACGGGATTCCCCTCGTAAAAAAAGTTACATATTTGTAGGACTCTAAATCAATATCTCCAATTAATGTGTGAATACAATGAGTACACCGGAGATAAGCTCCATAAGTTTTCTCTAGTTTCCATTTTAGTAGATCATCATAAAACGAATTAACCTCTTCTCTTGATACAGAACTAATAAATTTCAAATCTGCCCCTATTGATGCAGCATAATTCGATATAACTAGCTCAGACATATCGTTACTTCTTTCGGCTATAATTAATACCGAAGCTGCAGAATTTACTTGAACAACCTTCTTAAGGGATTTGTAAAGACTCAGGGCTACAATACTCTCATTTCTTGGGAGTTCAATGAATCTATTTGCACCAAACTCATTAATGAAATCTATTGAATTATTAATATATACCTTTTTAACATTATAATATTTATCTAGATTAAAGTATGATAATTGAAAATCATCTAGTCCAACACAGACTATGGTCTCTGTATGTACTCTTGCCATGGCGTTATTGATATGTGTTCCCTTAACATGGGCAATGACATTTGTTAAATAATCATCATCATGTAGTGTTGATTCGGAATTTCGTTTATGTTTGACTTTCGGCATTCTAAACACTGGGCAATATGTGTTATTCTTTGCAAGCATAAGTAGAACCGCTGCAATTAACTCAAAATCACATTCATCAGAAACGATACAAGCGAACTGGCAGTTAACTCTAGGTATATTATGTTTCCCTTTATCGTTTTCTTCCATATGTTAATAATACATAATATGCGCCAAACATTCAACAATATTCTTTACCCTCCCCCCTTGCCCTCCCCTCCCCTCCCATGCTATAATACCACTCCTTGTTTCCCCAAAAGTCAGGAGGTGGTACCCTTGTCCTCCCTCCACAGGGACTTCCCG
>JAEYYW010000153.1 GCA_023428265.1 Bacillota bacterium
GCAGAGCCCGATCCATGGTCAGCCCCACCCAGGCCAGATCATACAGCGAATCGCCGCCAAACAGCTGGTTTTGCTGTGCCTCATGCGGATTGCCCGCTGCCCGTTCCAGCGCGCGGATGACACGCCGCACGTTGTTGGGGTGGATTGCCTCCGCGGCCTTTGGGTCAGCTTCCATCAGGCGCCGGTGAAGCGCTTCATTGCCATACTGCCCGGCATACTGCCACAGTTCCTTACGCAAGTCTTCATCCGGCTGGGCATCGTCAAAGGTGAGCGGGTACACGGTGGCGCTGATGTATAGCCCGGTGCCTCCGCAAAGGATGGGGAGCTTCCCCCGGCCAGCGGTGCCCTCAATCGCAGCGCGGGCCATTTCCTGGAACTTTGCGGCGCCAAACTCTTCACCGGGGTCTGCGCAATCGAGCAAATGGTGAGGGATCCCTCCCCTCTCCTGCTCGGCAGGCTTTGCAGTGCCGATGTCCATGCCGCGATACACCTGCATGGAATCAGCGGAGACAATCTCGCCTCCTAATCGCTGTGCCAAAGAGACAGCCAGCGCGGTTTTGCCGCTGGCCGTGGGCCCGCAGATCACGATGAGCTTCTGTTTCATACTATTTGACCCGTTTGAATTGCTTTTCCATGCTCTTACGATCCAACACGATCACAAACGGCCGGCCATGGGGGCAGGTCAAGGGCATTTCCTCGCTGGCGATGATCGCAGCCAGAGCCGACAGCTCGGATGCGCTCAACCTGTCGCCGCCCTTTACAGCTTTCTTGCACGCCATTGACATCAGGCGCTCCTGCTTCAGCTCCTCGGTGCGCAACGTTCTGTCCTCACTCAGGATATCCAGAAGTTCATACAGAAAGTCCTGCACCTGCGGCTGCCCAAGTATGAAGGGCACCGAGCGCACCTGGTAGCTCAGCTTGCCATACTCCTCCAGCTCAAAACCCATGCTTTCCAACACCGCCAGGTTCTCATCCAGCGAAGCCTTTTGCTCGTGGGTCAGATTGACGACTTGGGGGATCAACAGCTTTTGACTGCAGGGCTCAGCGCTGCGAAGCCTTTCCACAAAATGCTCATACAACAGCCGCTCATGGGCGGCGTGCTGGTCCGCGATCAGCAGCTTGTCCTCAAACTCCATCAAGGCATAGGTGTCAAACACCTGCCCGATCACCCGCACCGCCGGTGGTAATGCCGCAGGCTGCCGGGCTGCGGCAGCCTCTGATGCTTCTGCGGCGGCTTGCTGCGGCTGTGCGGCCACATTGGGGATGCTGGGCCTCTGCATCAGGGTGAGCTGCTCCTGCGAGAACCTGGTTCCGGGCAGCACTGCGCCGCCAATGGCCGTCCGCAGGCTTTCCTTCAGGCGATCCACCGATTCGGCCACCGTTTCCGTGGGTTTTACCCCATCCAGCGTGGGGGCCATAGTTACGGTGCGTTGGGCGTATATCGGGGCAAACTCACGCATTGGGTCTCCCCCGATGGAATCCGCGCGATTGGCTGAGGGGGTTGCGTTAGCCTCTTCTCCCCCGCTCTGCTCCCGCTCCTGGGGCGCTGGCGCTTCCGAGGATGATCCGACTGGAAACGACCAGACCAACGGTTGGCTCTTGATCCGCTCCACTGCTTTGGATACGGCGATCTCAACCAGGTTCTTGACGCTGTATTCATTGACAAACCGCACCTGCAGTTTGTTGGGATGGACGTTGACATCCACATCGGCCGGCGGCACAGCCAGATGCAGCACGAACCCCGGGAATTTCCGGCTGTCGGTCATGCCTGCAAAGACACGCTCCACAATGGCGCTGATGGCGGCATTGTTAACCGGGCGGCCATTGACGATCAGCATCTGGCGGCCCCGGTTGCCGTGGGCATCGGCGGCGGAAAACAGATAGCCGGATACGGAAACGCCCCCGGCGGATTGCTCCACCGGCAGCAGCCCCTGGGCAACATCGCGGCCAAAAATGCTGTAGACGGCGTTTTTTAAGCTGCCGTCGCCGGCACTGTGGTAGAACACCTTGCCATTGTTGATGAACTTGATCGATACGTCGGGCCGGGCTAAAATGTGCCGCGTCACGATGGAGCTGACATAAGACGCTTCGATGGCCGGCTTGTTTAGAAATTTCAAACGCGCCGGGGTGTTGTAAAACAAATCTGTGGCGATGATCGACGTACCATCGGGGCAGCCGAACTCGCTCATGGAGACTTTGTTGCCGCCGTGGATTGTCAGCCGCACGCCTGCCGGCTGTGCGGCGGGTTTGGTTGTCAACTCCAGGCGGGAAACGGCGGCAATGCTATAGAGCGCCTCACCGCGAAAGCCCATCTGCGTGATGTTGTACAAGTCATCCAGCGTTTGGATCTTGCTGGTGGCGTGGCGCAGAAACGCCAGCTCCACTTCCGGCGCCGCGATGCCGGCACCGTTGTCGGTGACGCGGATGTGCTGCACGCCGCCTTCTTTGATTTCCACGGTCACAAAGGTGCTGCCGGCATCCAGGGAGTTTTCCAGCAACTCCTTGACCACAGAGGCGGGCTTTTCCACCACCTCTCCGGCGGCGATTTTCTGTGCGATGCTCTCATCGAGCAGATGAATCTGAGGCATCAATCTGCCTTTCTTTCCATGCGTTGTTTCAGGCGGTTTAGCAGATACAGCGCGTCAATGGGCGTTGTGGTTGTGATGTCCAGGCTCCGGATCTCGTCCAGCAGCTCTGCATAGGGGATCACATCCATAAAGCTCATTTGAACGGTGCTGGCCTTCAGATTGTCCGCCGTCTTTCGGGCGTTTTCCAGCACCCGGGATTTGTTGATATCTGCTTCCTCAAGCTTGCCAAGTATTTCTCTGGCCCGCAGAATCACTCCCTGCGGCAGCCCGGCCAAGCCGGCCACATGGATACCGAAGCTCTTGTCGGCGCCACCACGCACGATCCGCCTCAGGAAGATCACCTCTTCTCCCTGCTCCTTGACGGAAATGCAATAGTTCTTCACGCCGGGCACCTTGTCTTCCAGCTCTGTGAGCTCATGATAATGGGTGGCAAACAGCGCCTTGGCGCCCAATGTTTCGTTATTGCAAATGTGCTCCACCACGGCCCAGGCGATGCTGAGACCGTCAAACGTGCTGGTGCCCCGGCCAATTTCATCCAGGATGATCAGGCTGTTGCGGGTGGCTTTTGCCAGGATGGACGCAACTTCGGCCATTTCCACCATGAACGTGCTCTGCCCTAGGAACAAATCATCAGACGCGCCCACGCGGGTGAACACGCGGTCGGTGATGGCGATGTTGGCCTTTTTGGCAGGCACAAAGCAGCCCATGTGCGCCAGAATTGTAATGATCGCCACCTGGCGCAGGTAGGTGCTTTTACCGGCCATGTTGGGCCCGGTGATGATCAGGAAGCGGTTCTGGCCCATATCCAGCACCGTGTTGTTGGGCACGAATTGCTGCGAACCAATGGAGCGCTCCACCACGGGGTGGCGGCCATCGGCAATATGGATGATGCCATCGGTGTTGATCTCTGGCCGCACGTAATTGTGTTTTAATGAAAGCCTGGCGAAGGAATGCAGCACATCCAGCGCCGACAGCGCCGCTGCAGTGGCCTGCATTCGGGGGATCTGCCGCTCCAATGCCTCGCGGATCTCGGCAAACAGACTTTGCTCCAGCTTGACGCTGCGTTCTTCGGCGTGCAGCACCGTGTCTTCCAGTTCCTTCAGTTCCGGTGTGATGAATCTCTCGCCATTGGCCAGCGTTTGCTTGCGGATGTAGCGGTATGGCACAGCGGCGAGGTTGGAGTTGGTCACCTCGATGTAATATCCAAACACCTTATTAAAGCCCACCCGCAGGTTTTTGATGCCGGTGGCCTCCCGCTCCGATGCCTCCATCGCGGCGATGAGTTCCCTGCCTTTGGTGAATGCATTGCGCAGCGTATCCAGCTCCGGGTTGTAGCCGTCACGGATGATGCCACCGTCGCGGATGCCCGGTGGCGGGTTGTCGGCGATGGCGTTGCCCAGCAACGAGCAAACGTCTTCCAAGGGGTCCATCTGCTCATTGAGCTCCAGCAGGATTGGCGCGTGGCAGCCTTCCAGCGTTTGCTTGAGCTCCGGCAGCACGGCAAGAGATTGCTGCAGTGCCTGGCAGTCGCGGGCATTGATGGAGCCATAGGAGATTTTTGCGAGGATACGCTCGATGTCCTTGATCTTCAGGAGCAGATCGTCAATGGAATCGCACAGGATCAGGTTTTCTTTCAGTTCGGCCACACCGTCCAGGCGTCTGTTGATCATGGTGATTGATTGCAGCGGCTGCTCCAGCCATGTCTTTAGAAGCCGCGCGCCCATCGCCGTGGCTGTGTTGTCAATCAGCCACAGCAGCGAGCCTTTGCGCGATTGGCCCCGCATCGTCTGCGTGAGCTCCAGATTGCGGCGGGCTGCCGGATCAATCAGCATATACTGCTGCAGCTCATACTTCTCCATCGAGTTGATATGAGCCAGGCCGTTTTTCTGCGTGGATTCCAGATAGCGCATCAGGGCCCCTGCGGCACAAAGCGCGTTTGAGCCGATGTTGAGCAGCGCATCCGGCCCGAAGCGCTTGACCAGTGTTTCCGATACTTCCAGGTCCGCATAAGCGTTTTCGTCATATGGAGCCTGCGGCCAGGGCAGCAGCTTCCGGTAAGCGTCGCTCAGCTGCGCGTCCAGGTGCATCTCGGTGTTTGCCAGGATCTCGCTTGGCTGCAGGCGCAGCAGTTCATCCAGCAGTGCAGAGCCCTGATATGCAAACTCTGTCATGCTGCCGTGGCCGGTGGACACATCCACAAAGGCCAAACCGATAATATCTGCATTTTTGAACACCGACGCGATGTAGTTGTTTGATTTCTCATCCAGCATCGATGATTCGATCACGGTGCCCGGTGTGATGATGCGCACCACATCGCGCTCCACCAGCCCATCTGATTCTGCGGGGTCGGTCATCTGCTCGCAGATGGCCACCTTGTAGCCCTTCTCCAGCAGGCGGTTCACATAGGTCTCCACCGCGTGGAAGGGCACACCGCACATCGGGGCCCGCTCTGCAAGGCCGCAATCACGGCCGGTCAGCGTGAGCTCCAGCTCCCGAGACGCCAACACTGCGTCATCAAAGAACATTTCATAAAAATCACCCAAGCGGAAGAAGAGCAGTGAATCCTTGTGCTGCTCTTTCAGGCGCATATATTGCCCCATCATCGGTGATAGCTTGGCCATTCTTCTCCCCTGCTGTGTCTATGGCGGTCAAGCACAACTACGCAATGATCTCGCCAAACAATGTGTTGGCCATCGGTTTTGTGATCCGCACCGTGACTATTTGGCCGATCATGCCGGCGTCCCCCTCCAGATTCACCATCCTGCCGCTCTCTGTGCGGCCGCTCACATGGTTCTTCCTTCGCTTGCTCAGCGATTCCACCAGCACGCGCTCCACGCGGCCCACCGCCGACCCATCAAGCTCCGTGGTGATGGAGGCTTGCAATGCGTTCAAGCGGGCCAGACGCTCTTTTTTCACATCTTCCGGCACCTGATCGGCCATCTTCGCCGCGGGGGTCCCTGTCCGTCGGGAGTACTTGAATGTGAAGGAAGAATTGAAACGGACGGACTCCACCAGCCTTAGCGTTTCGGCAAAGTCTTCTTCCGTCTCCCCAGGGAACCCCACGATGAAATCTGAGGACAGACCGATATCCGGCATGGCTACCCGAAGCTTCTTCACCAGATCAAGATACTGCTCCGCTGTATAGCGGCGGTTCATCTGCTGCAGGATCCGGTCGCTGCCGGACTGCACCGGCAGGTGGATTTGATTGCACACAACGGAAGACCGGGCCATAACCTCGATCAAGCGGTCGGATAAATCCTTAGGGTGCGAAGTCATAAAGCGCAGGCGCGCAAGACCAGGCACCTCTCGCTCTATCCGTTCCAACAGCTCCGGAAACCCTTCGCCGCTGCTTGCCCGATAAGAATTCACGTTCTGCCCCAGCAGCGTGATCTCGCGGACACCATGCTCCACCAATCCCCGGATTTCCTCCACAATATGCTGCGGCTCCCGGCTGCGCTCCCGGCCACGCACATGGGGCACGATGCAGTAGGAGCAGAAGTTGTCGCAGCCATACATGATCGTGACAAAGGCAGTGACCGACTCTGCGCGGACAGCCGGCAGACCCTCCACAATGCGGCCTTCTTCCTGAGAGACACGCACGTAGGACTTGTCCGATTCAATGGCGTTGACCAGTAGCTCCGGCAGCTCGTGCAGGTTGTGCGTGCCGAAAACCAGATCCACATGGCGCATTTTTGACACGAGTTTGGCGGCGGCCTTTTCCTGCTGCATCATGCAGCCGCACACGCCAATGAGCAAGCCTGGCTTTTGACGCTTCAGGTTCATCAGTGCGCCCACATTGCCATAAACCCTGTTTTCCGCATGCTCTCGCACGCAGCAGGTATTGATCAGGATCAGGTCCGCATCGCCCTGATCGGCTGCCGCTTGCATGCCAAGGCCCTGCAGGATGCCTGCAATCTTTTCCGAATCATGGGCATTCATCTGGCAGCCGTAGGTGATGATATGATAACGCTTGCCACTCAGCAGCATCTCTGCCGCGGCATGTTTGGCCTGGTCGGCAAGCGTTGCCGGGTTTTCATTCTGTTCGCGGGTCATCCTGTGGTGCTCAACTCCTTGTATGGCAAATATTATAAAGCCTCAGCATGTTGGGTGCAACCCATCACAAGCATGCTGAAGCATCAGGAAGCACAGGAGCGTGCGGGCTCATGGGGTTAGTTCAACTCATCCAGCGTTAGGCTGAAGCTGGGGGCGAAGTGCTTCAGGAAATAGTTCACCTCGGGCAATGCCAGATCGTCGAGCTCTTTACGAATGGACACAGTGGCTTTCTCAAACTCCCGGTTGCCTGCCTTCAACTCATCCAGGCACTTCAGATATGCGCATATTTTATCGGCAGCCTTCATCAGTCTGTGTTCCTCAGACTCCTGTTGAAACAGCAGCGGTTGATAATCCGCCTGCAGTTCCTCGGGAAGCATGCTGTAAAGCTTCTCGTTGGCCACCTGCTCAATGTGCTTATAAGCTTGCTTGATATGGGGATTGAAATATTTGATCGGCGTGGCAAGATCGCCGGTGATTACCTCGCTTGCCTCGTGAAACACAGCCAGCGTGGCCACGCGGTCAGCGTTCACATTGCCACCGAAATGGCGGTTGCGGATCGTTGCCAGGCCGTGGCCGATCATGGCCACCTGCAGGCTGTGCTCCTGGATGTTTTCCGGCTGGGTGTTGCGCATCAGGCCCCAACGGATGATGTGCTTCATCCTGCCCAGATATGCAAAAAAATGGCTCATTTTAAATCTCCTATATTGACAACTATCATTATCTCTGTTACGATTCATCCCAATCAAATATTGATCCGCTGGGGGGGCATCCATCCGGATGCTGAGAGGCGCTGATGCGCGACCCTTGGAACCTGGGAGTTAACACTCGCGTAGGGAAGCGGCCTGGATTGGGCTTTGCTTCCCGCGTGCATGATTGCACGCGGGATTTCCTTATGGATTGGAGTTGGCTTGACGGTTCTTCCGCTGCGGAGGAAAGGGAACCAGCCATGTGGCAGAAATTCCTCGAAGGATTCCAGAACCCGTTTGCCGACCCGATCACCCTTACAACCGTCCTGATCCTGATTGGCCTTGCCCTGCTCATCATCGCACTTATCGCGTTGCGCAAACTCAAGCTGGATACCCGCACGCTTGTGGTCGCCGCAATGTGCATCACAATTTCATTTTTGCTTTCATACATCCGGTTCTACCGCATGCCGCAAGGCGGAAGCGTTACGGCAGCAAGCATGCTGCCCATCATCCTGTTTGCCTGGCAGTTCGGACCGGTGCCCGGCCTTGCGGTGGGCTTGGTGTATGGCGCGCTGCAGTTCATCCAGGACGGCGCCAACTTCTCCTATGGCCTGATGGAGCCTGTGTTTGACTATTTCCTGGCGTTTGGCATCCTTGGCCTGGCAGGTCTTTTCAAAAAGCGCCTGACCTTTGGCATCATCGTGGTGGTTGCGCTGCGCTACATGCTTCACGTGGTTTCCGGTGTGATCTTCTTTTCGGAGTATGCAGAAGGGCAGCCGGTTTGGATCTACTCACTGGTTTACAACAGCTTCATGCTGCCGGAGCTGGCAATATGCCTTGTGGTCGCCAACCTGCCGGGGCTTCAGTCGGCAATCACAAGGCACATGAAATCACCTGTTACAGGATGAACTTGTCCTTCTTGCGGGGCCGGGCCAAAAGCTCGGCCCTTTTCTCATCATATCCGGGCCGGCCCAGCAGTGCGTAGGTGGCGTTCTTGCCCTCCTCCACACCGGGCTGGTCAAACGCGTCAATGCCAAGCAGCTCACCGACCACAGCCGTCTGCACCTGGAAGAAATAGAGCAACTGGCCCAGTGTGAACTCATTGACCTCCGGCAGCAGGATTGTTTGATTCAGCTTGCCGGATTTTACCAAAGCGTATTCGGTTGCGACGCGCTCGCTCTGGATGAGCTCGTTCATCGTGTGGCCGCCCAGGAAGCTCACAGCGGGGATATCCTCAAACCCGTGAGGGATCGTGACCTCCGCGCGGTAACTGTCCACTCCCAGGAAGGTGAGCGTTTTGTCGAAGGGGCCCTCGGTGTAGAGCTGCACCTGCGAGTGCTGGTCGGTCACGCCAAGCGCTTTCACCGGCGTCTGGCCCACATGCACCACTTTGCCGCGCTGTGTAAACTTCTTGCCCAAGCTCTCGCCCCACAACTGGGCGTACCAATCGGCCATATATTTCAGCGAGTCGGCATAAGGCATGATGATCTGGATGTTCTTACCCTTCTTCTCCATGGCCAGATATGCCAGCACACCGGCCATCCAACCGGGGTTCTTCCAGAGGTCTTCGGCCATGCAAAGCTCGTCCATAAATGCGGCGCCTGCCAGGAACTGCTCAATGTCGATGCCGCAAACCGCCGCCGGCAGCAGCCCCACCGGGCACATTTCGGAGAACCGGCCCCCCACACCATCGGGGATCACAAATGTCTTGAGCCTGTATTGCTTCGCAATCTTCACAAGATAGCCCTTGCTGCGATCGGTGGTGGCAATCACGTGCTTGGACAAGCGGTCCTCACCAAGCTTTTGCTTCAGAGCGTCAAACAGAATCATCAGCTGTGACATTGTCTCCGATGTGCTGCCGGACTTTGTGATCACATTGAAGCAGGTCTTTTCCAGTTCGATCACGTCGAACAGGGCGGCCATACGCTCAGGGTCCACGTTGTCTTCCACAAAAAAGCGGGGCCCTCCCCTCTTATCGGCAGGAAGGTCGTTATAATGCAGGTGCTTGATGGCCTGGTGCAACGCGATGGGGCCTAAAGCCGAGCCGCCGATCCCCAGCACCACGAAGGTGTCAAAATTATCACGGACACGCCTGGCTGTCGCTAGAATATCTTCCACCACGGTTTTCTGATTATAGGGCAGCTTCGTCCATGCCAGCATCTTCGATGGCTTGCCCCGCTTCCTGGCAAGTGATTGCCGTGCCTTTTCCACCTGCGGCAGCACTGCATTGATGTCGCTTTCCGAGATCGCCCCAACACGCTTCTGGAATTTCTCCGCCTGCGCAGCCGGGTCAACAAACTCATCCATCATGTTGTTAAAGTCATAACGCAGCTTCATGCTTTGCTTCCAGCTGTCTTTCTGCCAATGCTTCATCGTGATCGCTCCCATCAAAAATCTTAATAATTATACCGTATTATGCCTGGCTGGGAAAGTATGAGAGTTTCGACTATTCCAAGAATTTGGGAAATAAACATTATATGGGGTGAATGATGTGAAGCCATCCACGGAAAAGGTGCTGTTGCTGATCCCCACATTGCTGTTGTTGTTCGCAATTGTGGCTTTTTCGCTGCCCAAAAATGTGCTGGAAACTTTGAGCGGCAGCATCGCTCCAACTGGGTCCATCATTGTGTTTGTTGAGGACGGCAACACGAAAAAACCTCTGAAGAATGCCTGTGTCACAATCCCGGAAACCGGATCGGTATTTCGCACGGATGAAAATGGCAAGACAAACACGATCCGCGTCCCGATTGTGGAAGACAGTGAGTATAAGGATATTCTCAGGAAGCCATGGGGAGAGATCACACTGCTGGTTTATCAGCAGGGATATGTGGACTGCGCGATTTTCCATGTGAGCGTATGGGAGAACCAGACGAGAAACGGGCCAACCGTGCTGCTCTTTCCAATCGCAGCCGGTGATAGCAATCAGCCGTTTGCTCTCACGGAGGGGCCGCAGCGGTTGTGGGTGGATCAACTTCTGGATCAATTCAGACCGGAAGACAGCCAATAGCAGGATCCCGGAAAAGATGGGAAGTATTCCATAGTTATACACTTGATTTGATCAGTATAAGCGATATAATCAAAGTGTGATGAAGGATGATCCTGTCTGATCCTGGCATATTTTGCAGGATGGACTGACAGGGTTTTCTTTTATGGAATGAATTTATCAATGGCTTGATATCATCCCATCGCCCCATCAATCTCTGGACGGGGGACGTATGAAAGCATTTTTCAACAGGCTTGTCTATCGGATCAAGACACCTCCGCCCGAGCATTGGCGCAGGCAACTACTGAAGCTGCTCTGGCTTCTGCTGTTCCCGCTCGCCCTCTTGATGAAGGAATTGGCTGCCGCAAACAGCCCGTTTGTAGAAGAGTATTATTCGATGGGCATTTACCCTGTGATTTCACAGGCGATTAACTTCCTGTTTGGATGGATGCCCTTTTCTGCTGCGGAGTTTTTGCTCTATTTTAGTGTTATCGGCATTGCAGCCTATATCATCACCCAACTCATACTGCTTGCGCTGAAAAAGGAGCGGATTCTGCGCCTGTTCAAGCTCCTCACGCATTTGGCTATGATCATCAGCATCGGCTATTTTGTTTTTATCTGCTTCTGGGGGCTCAACTACTACAGGCAGCCACTGGCAACCACGCTGGCATACAAGGTCGCTCCACGCTCGGTGGCGGAACTGAACAAACTGTGTGTTGCCCTTGCAGATGCCACAAACGAAGTGCGCACCGGGCTCGCTGAGGATGAGCATGGTGTTGTGGCGCTGAGGGAAGGCAAGCGTGCCATGCTGAAGAGCATTCCCTCGGCATATGAAAAACTATCGGAGCAATATCCGCTGTTTGGCGCCAAATACGGCCCGCCGAAGCCGGTGTGGCAATCCCACAGGATGTCCTATACCGAAACCCAGGGGATATTTATCCCATTTACGATCGAGCCCAATGTCAACGTGGAGATCCCGGATGCATTCCTGGCCTCCACAGCTGCCCATGAGGTGGCTCACCAGTATGGGTTTGCCCGTGAGGATGAGGCCAATTTTGTAGGTTATCTGGCCTGCATGGCTTCCGGGAATGGGGAGATGGAATATTCCGGGCTGTTGCTGGCGCTGACCACGTCTATGAATGCGCTTTATGGCTATGATGCAGACGCATATTGGGGCATTTATGAAACCTACAGCGATGGCGTGAAGCGGGATTTGAACGCCTACAATCGGTATTGGAAGCAATTTGAGGGGCCGGTCGCGGAGACCTCTACCAGGATGAACAACGCGTATCTGAAGTCCAATAAGCAGGCTGATGGTGTGAACAGCTATGGACGCATGGTCGATTTGCTTCTGGCGCAAATGGCAGCAAAGGAACACTAGACCTTTGAGGTATGAAAAAAAGGCGGGGAGCTTGCTTCCCCGCCCTTTTTCGCTTTACTTCACGATATAGCCGTCGCAGCCATCCCTGCAGATCAACGCCGCGTTTGCCTCGTCTGTGTCCACATGCATGGCCAGCTTGAAGCTGGGGTTCACGCGCACCACAACGTCTCCGAAAGTGAGCGGACGATCCGTGACCGTGCGCACTTCCACGATTTGCTTGTCTGCAACGCCAAGCCTTTCAGCGTCTTCCGGCGTCATGTGGATGTGCCGCTTGGCCACAATCACACCGTCTTTCAGGGCGATCTCACCATTGGGGCCGCGAAGAATCAGACCCGGTGTGCCGGCAGTGTCTCCGGACTCACGCACTGGCGGTGTGACACCCAGGGCAAAGCTGTCGGTCAGCGAAATCTCCACCTGGGAGCTTGGGCGCTCCGGGCCCAGGATCGCGACATTTTTGAACGTGTTCTTCGGGCCCACAACATCCACACGCTCTTCGCTCAAAAACTGACCAGGCTGAGACAGGTCACGCTTATAAGTCAATTTGGCGCCGGCTCCGAAGAGCTTCTCCACATCCTCCTTGCACAGGTGCACATGCCTGGCAGATACTTCAACGACGAACTTCATTTGTTCCATTTTGGTCTCCTTTATTTCAATAAAAATACGCGAGTGATACGATGATGCCCAACAGCGCACCGGCCAGCACCTCAATGGGTGTGTGCCCTAGAAGCTCTTTCAGCTTGGCCTGGTTTATATAGTGCTCAGCATAGAAATTCTCAATCAGCTCGTTGAGAAGCTTCGCCTGCTTGCCTGCGGCCCGGCGAACGCCAGCCGCGTCATACATCACAACAAGCGCAATCATTGCCGCCACGCCGAAGAGCACCGAGTCAAAACCCGCCACCAGCCCGGCGGTAACCGCTGTGGAAGTTACCGTTGCCGAATGGGAGCTTGGCATCCCCCCGGAGCCGACCAGCCTCACAAGATCCAGCTTCTTTTGGAAAATCAATGTGAGCACAAGCTTGATCAGCTGCGCAGCAAGCCAACTGGTCAGGGCTGGGGCCAGTATTGGGTTGTGGAGGAGTTCAGATAAATAACGCATGAAGGATTTCTGCTACTTCTTTCTTTCCAGAATGTATTGAACCAACAGGTGAAAGAAGTCGGCGCCATCCAGGTTGCTCAATGCCTCTACGGCCAGGGTGGCATGCTTTTGGGCCAGCGTCCTGGCTTTCTCGAGCCCATGGAGTGTGACATAGGTGGTCTTGTGCTCCGCTTCATCCTTACCGGCGGTCTTGCCCATTTCCTCTGTGCTGCCGACAGAATCCAGGATGTCGTCCGTAATTTGAAAGAGCATACCCAGGTGGTAGCCATAGGTGCGCATGGTTGCCACCACGTTATCGTTGGGGTTGTTCAGCGCAATGCCGGAAAGCACAGCGGCCTTCAGCAGCGCCCCCGTCTTCTTCATATGCATTTCCTGGAGGGCGTCCTCACCGGCGAACTGCCCGGTTGCGGCAATGTCAAGAGCCTGCCCGCCGATCATGCCCGCGCAACCGGAAGCTTCCGAGATGTATTGGGCAGTGAACAGTGCGCCATGGCCCTGCGCGATGCACTCTTCAATCATCACTTCATAGGCGAGGTTCAGCAGCCCATCGCCGGCCAGAATGGCCGTCGCCTCGCCATACACCACATGGTTTGTGGGTTTTCCTCTGCGAAGCGTATCATTGTCCATCGCAGGAAGGTCGTCGTGGATCAAGGAGTAGGTGTGGATCATTTCGATGGCGCAAGCGAAAGGAAGCGCACGCTTTTCAATGCCGCCAAGCATCTCATTGGCTGCAAGCAGCAGCACCGGGCGAATCCTTTTTCCGCCAGACAGCAGGCTGTAGCTCATTGCGGATTTCATCACAGAAGGGACTTCATTCAGATTGTCCATGTAGCGCTGCAGCTCAGCGTTGATAACCTTGGCTTTTTTCTCAATGTAGGCTTCGCAATCCTTCAGGTTATTCATCCGAATCATCGAACTCCACTTCCTTTATTTCATTTTGATCATCCACCAGCATCATGACCTTGTTGCGGGCCAGGTTCAACCGGCCTTTACAGGCGGCGGCTAGCTTGACGCCCTCCTCATACAGGGACATGGACTCATCCAGCGTCAGCTTCCCGCTCTCCATCTGCTTCACGATCTCTTCTAGCCGTGCAAGGCTCTCTTCAAAAGTGGCTTGCGCCTTTTTTGCCATCGCTTTCCTCCCTCAATCCTCACTGATACGGGCAGCCCGGGCTCCGTCAGCAAACACCAGCTTCACATCCTCACCGACGGCAAGCTCTGTGGAGTGGCTCACATACGCCTTTCTGCCCTCGCTAAACACCGCGGCGTAACCGCGTTCCAGCACAGCTCTGGGGTTAAGTCCGGTCAGGCGCCATTCCAATGCTGTGACCGCAGCCTCTGACCGGGCAAGGCTGGCACCACATGCAGTTTGCATCCTTTCGGTGAAGTTGTCAAGCCGCAGTTCGCCTCTGGTCAGCAACTCTCTGGGGCCATGCAGGTCCAGCGTCTGGCGAAGAAAGTTGACGTTGTGCTCCCTTTTTGAGATCACTTCCATCATCAAGCGCGACATCCTATGAGAGAATCCGTCGATGGTGCCGGCCAGGTTCATCACGTTGGGCACTGCCAGCTCCGCGGCTTCCGATGGTGTGGCTGCGCGCACGTCGGCTGCGAAATCTGCCAGCGAGAAATCGGTTTCATGACCGATTGCCGTGATCACTGGGATTTTGCTGCGGGTTATAGCGGACACAACAGCTTCATCGTTAAACTCCCAAAGATCCTCAAAGGAGCCGCCGCCCCGGCCCACTATGAGCACATCGGCTCGGCCAAGCCGGTTGAAAGCAGCGATGCCCCTGGCAATTTCCGCCGCCGCCCCATCGCCCTGCACCTTGACCGGATATAGCATAATGCGCACGCCGGGGTTTCTTCGCCATGCAACGCGGATGATATCGCGGATTACCGCGCCGGTTGGCGAGGTCACAACACCGATAATGCCTGGAAACGCCGGGATCCTTTGCTTCCGCTCATCATCGAAGTAGCCCTTTGCCCGGAAGCGCTCCCGGCGCTGCTCAAACAGCAGGAACAGACTCCCGACGCCGTCGTTTTTGGCCTCCTTGATGTAGTAGTTCAACTGCCCTTGCTCAGAATAATATGACAGCCTTCCGCGGGTGATGACGCGCATTCCTTCTGAGATGCTGCCTGCCAAGCGCTGATCCTGCTTGAACCACACGCATTTCAACAGCGCCCTATCATCTTTCAGCGAGAAATAGAGATGGCCCGCGGCAGACCGCCGCAGGTCTGATATTTCTCCCCGGATGCTGATGCCCTGAAAGATGGGCTCTGCCTCCAGACTCCTTTTGACGAAGTCTCCGGCTTCAGAAACCGTAAAGACCCATTCAGCCATTCTGAATCGCGGCCTCCAGTGTGTTTTGCAGCAGCATCGCCCTTGTCATCGGCCCGACGCCGCCAGGCACCGGGGTGATCCATCCGGCCACTTCCACAGCGGAGGAGAACTCCACATCCCCCACCATGCCATGCTCCGTGCGGTTGATCCCCACATCGATCACGGCAGCGCCCGGCTTGATCATGTCTCCGGTGATGTATTCCGGCTTTCCAATCGCTGCAACAAGGATGTCCGCCTGGCGCGTAATTGCTGCCAGATCAGCCGTTCGGGAGTGGCAAACCGTCACTGTGGCGTTCTCCCGGAGGAGCAGGCTGGCAGCCGGTTTGCCAACAATATTGCTTCTGCCAACCACCACGGCATGCTTGCCGCTGATGTTGATGCCGGCGTTTTTCAAAAACCAAATGACCGCCCGAGGTGTGCAGGGCACAAAGGACTTGCCGCCGGTCGCGAGCAGGCCCACATTGATCAGATGGAAGCCGTCCACATCCTTTTTGGGGTCAATTGCCTCAAAAGCGGCATTCTCATTCAAGTGGGCCGGCAGCGGATGCTGCACCAGGATGCCATGTATTTTCTGATCGGCGTTCAGCTTGGTGATGAGCCCGAGAAGCTCCTCGTTGGAGGTTTCCTCCGGCAGGCGGTAGACCTCCGAATGAAAGCCCACCAACGAGCAATCCTTTTCCTTGCTGTTCACATAAATCTGGGAGGCCGGGTCGCCACCCACCAGGATCACAGCCAGACCGGGCTTGATGCCCCGTTCTTCCATGAGTTTGGCTGCTTCCGCTTTGATCTTTCTGCGGATTTCCTTTGCCGATTCCTTGCCGTCCAATAAAATTGCACTCATGCCTGACACCTCTATCTGAAAAATTGTTGACCGATTGCAGCAACGCCCACGGCGTTGTCAGAAGAAAATGGATTGGCGGCAAACCGCATGGCAATGCCGCTCTTGCCAAGCACGCCGAGCATTTGGCCCCGGATATACTGGTTGGAAGCGACGCCGCCAATGACCAGTATTTCACGGATCCCCGTCTCTGCTGCCGCATGCTTCGCCATGGCGCAAAAGGTTTCCGCAAGGAGGCGCTGCACTTCATATGCAAGGGCGCTGCCGCCTGCCCCGGCGGCAATTTGCCGCTGTGCGGCAGATTCCAGGCCGGACAGGCTGCAGTTGGAACCGGATACATGAGCCTTCAGAGACAGCCCGGTCGGGCTGCCGTCATGGCCAAGCGCCAGCTGCTCCAGAGATGGCCCCGCCGGGAATTTCAGCCCCAGCGCCACACCGATTCTGTCTACCACCTGGCCGGCGTGCAAGTCTGTGGTTTGCCCGACCAGAGCGAGTTGGAAGCCTTGTGAAGCAGGCGTCGCCACCAGCAGTTCGGTAGTGCCTCCGGAAATATGAAACGCCAGAAACGGCGTTTCCGGAGCCCAGCCGATGGAGAAACAACCGGCCATGATGTGGCCTTCCTGGTGGCTGGTTTCAAAAAAAGGCACCGACAACGCCGATGCCAGCATCCGCCCGGCGGATGTTCCCGCCATAAACACGGGCATATAGGAGCCTTCCGCCGGCCTGGGGCGGGCGCTTGCCGCCACAGCCTCGATGGCATGACCGGCGGTGCCGATCGTTTCCATCAGGACAGGCAGGTTTTGTACATGCTGAAACAATGCGCTGGATTGCTGAAGCCCCCGCCCGCCTTCCGGCACGCTGAGGACAATCCGCCTGTCCTCAAGGACCGACAAACCATCCACCAACGCCAGCGAGGTGGTGTAGTTGCTGGTGTCTACTCCGAGCACCGGCATTGGGGTTCACCGAGCTTCTTCAGAATCGTTGAAAGCACGCCGTTGATGAAGGTGCCGGAATTCTCTGTGGAATAATGCTTGGCAAGATCCACACACTCGTTGATGGAAACAGCCGGTGGGATGTCCTGCATATACTTCAGCTCGCACACGCCAAGCCTCAGAATTGCCAGGTCCACTTTGGGCAGGCGGTCCAGCTTCCAGCCGACAGCTTCCGACGCAATGGCTGAATCGATTTCGCACTGGTTTGTGCGCACAAGCTCCATCAAGTTGGAAATGTAGGTGTTGTCATCATGGTTCAAGTCCATGTTCAGCTGATTGTCCGGCTCCTCGCCGCTGATGGTTTCGCCCAAAGTAGTCTCAATGTGATCGGTGCTGTATTGCATCATATCCCAGTGATACAGCAGCAGAACCGCTGCTTCACGGGCCTTTTTCCTGCTCATATGTTGCCCTCATTTTAGCCCTTTTGGCAATATTCTTTCCACAAACTCAAGAAATTCCTCCCTTGAATCCCGGAACATACCCAGGAAGAAGCCCACGCCCACGCAGATGGCGATCAGCAGCGTCCTGAAAAAGCCAAGGGTCAGAAAGAGGATGGCAATCACCAGGCCGACACCAGCGCCGGTCAGGCGGCCCGCATATTTCCGCAGGAATGCCTTCAGTTGCTCCAGCATTTAACGGCCCTTCCCCGAATAGTTGCTTCTGTTGTTATCAATGTTTACGCGGATTTCCTTGACGACCAAGCCAGTCACGGTTTCCAGATGAGCCTTCAGCTCGCTCTGGACTGATTTGGAGAAATCGGGAAGAGCGACCCCCTCTTTCATGCAAATGCGCAAGCGAACCAACAAACCATCCTTCACAGGAAAGATGTCGGAGGCCGAGGCAACCACTTCCGGCTTGGTGGAAATATATGCCGCGGTGATTTGCTTGATCGTGGGGATGGAGATGGCGATTTCGCCCGTGTCTGTGATGACCAGACGGGTGTAGTTGGAGTCTTTGCCGCTGCTATAGCTTGCCACAAAGAGCCTGATGGTGATGACAAACAGCAGCAATGCGATTCCGCCCAAAATGTAGGCGTTCACACCCCACCAGCCGAGCAAACCATCCAGATATTCCGTTACGGCGGAAAGCGGCATGACAGAAAGCGCCACGCACCCAATAAACAGTGACAGCGCAAGCAGCAGCAGAAGCATCAGCGCCAACAGGAACTTATCAAATAATTTCATCCGCATATGTCGTTCCTCGCTTGTAAAAGATAGTCGGCAGGGCTGGCGTCAGCCCTGCCGTCATAATTCATTCCTGAGTAGCGTCGCCCGCGGAAGGCTCCTTTACAAACTGGATGCCAAGCACGTTGATGTTGACCTTGTCCACAGCCAGACCGGTCATCGTTTCGATGGCCTTGACCACGTTGGCCTGAACCTTCCTGGAGACTTCATGCAGTTTGTATCCGTATGTCACGATCATGTTGATATCAACGGTGATCACTTTATCGCTGATGGAGATCTTGATCCCCTTGGCCAGGTTTTTACGGCCAAGCATTTCAGCGATGCCGCCGGCCAAACCGCCGGACATCCCGGCCACGCCCTCTATTTCAGTGGCGGCCAACCCTGCTATGATTGCCAAAACGTCGTTGGCAAATGAGACATTTCCAACTTCATTTTGCTGCGCCTCAGTGCTCTTAATCTCAGCCACCTCAACACCCCCTGTGCCCATCAATTATAGCAAATGACAGTTCATATGGCAAACACCTATTTCACTGGGATGATCTTGATATTTTCAGCCTTCTCCCCTGTCTCTGTCCTGGCGATATCCAGGATCTGCGCAACCTCGGCGTCGGTCAGCTCGCTCTTTCCGATGATGATGTTTACCGAGCCGGTGTGGTAGACTGCGGCCACTTTCTCAAACCCTTTTGCCTTCAGCAGGTTTTCCATCGTCATCTCTTTTTCCATGGAGGCGGCGATGTCTGTTTTTTGTTTCTGCGCGGTTTTCTTGGTATCCGCATCGGTCTTATCATCAGTAATGATGGAATCAAGATACTTGATTTCATCGCTTCTGCTCTTGTCCCGCTCCGTTTTATAGTCCACGAAGAAATTCCCCGTTGTGACCGAGCCGGAGCCATTCTGGCCTGCGGTCGCCGTGGTGCCGGGCTTTGCCGATGTGCCCGGTGCCTTGCTCTTTGAGTTGTTGATGGCATAGTTGAGTATGGGGGCCGCGATCAGCAGGACAACCAATCCTGCCAGCACAATGATCCTCTGCTTGGCTGTGGACATTTACTTTCCCTCCTCAAGATTGGTTATGTTCATCGGAAGCACCTCGATGCGGTCGGGCGCTATCTGCAAGGCGACCTGTACGGCTCCCGACAGTCTTATGCGCACATCCAGATCGGAGGCTCCTTCCGCGACGACCAAAACTCCCAGAATCACCGGCTCCTTTTTCACCAGAACCAGGGGCTCGGTGCCGTTTTTCCCCTGCACCACCACCGGCTCGTTGTTTTCAGTGGTCGAGGTGGTGCGCTGGCCGGTGCCGGAGCTGTCGGAAGTGTTGTTCTGCGTGTCTGATTTCAACGCCGGCACAATTTCCGGGCCGGTCTCATATGTCACAAGCACTTTTACCGCGCCGGCGCCATCCACACTGGATAGAATTCTTTCAAGGCGCGTCTCCAGGCTTTCCTCACCACTGTTTGCTGATGCTGAAGTGCCGGTGGCATCATTGGCATTCGCATTGCCTCCGGAATCCAGCGTTGTGGTTACCAGGAAAACGACCAGCGCCACCACTGCCACCGCCACAATGGCCAGTTGGAGGTTGTTGTCCTTCTTCAGGAATTTCTGAAACTTTGATAACAGGTTGCCTTCCATGATTCTCCTCGCTGGCTGAGTGCTTACTTAATATAAACATATGCCTGGCCGGCATCTCGATATACCTGTTATGATGTGATCCGACCTTGCATACAAACATATGATGCGAAAAGCCGCAGTATACTGCTGCCGTAAAATACATTGAAGGATCATCTGTATGTCTCGATGAGCCTCTGGAGATATTCCTGATATGGGTTGGCCTGTGCGGCAGCCGTTCCGGTGTTTTGGTTGCGCTCCGAGATCTGGTTCATCTCAGCGGTCTTGGCATAGACCGTCCTGAGCACTTGCGGGCCCGTCATTGTGAATGCGGATACGATCACCATCACAGCCACCAACCCCGCGATGAACAGCACATAACGCTTGGTGCCGCCCTCCGGAAGGATCGTCTCAATGATGATCTGGCAGAAAGCCAGTATTACCAGGGCGCTGCACAGAGAGGTAATCAACGCTGCCATTCTGTTACCTCATGGCCAGGATGGAGTTCCCGGCGTTGATCGTCATCGTTACCATGAAAAACAACATTGCGAAGCTCATCAGCATGATGACCAGCAACAGCATCACGACTTTGCTGGATTCCCCCATCACCGTGGCCATCTGCTTGCTTTCCAGAGAGCCGGCCAGTGCGGCGGCAAGCTTGAAGGCAAAATAGACGGCCAGCGCGGAGAGCACCGGCTCCAGCATCACAATCACCAGAACCAGAAGCGCGGCCATCCCCACGGCATTGCGCACCAGAAGGGAGCATCCCACAAACGTGTCTGCCATGTCGGAAAACATGCCGCCCAGATAGGGCACCATGCTGTCTACGGCATATTTGGCTGCCCGGAAAGAGATCCCGTCGTAGGAGACGGCCGCGTTGCCCTGGATCGACGCAATCGCCACAAACACAGTCATTACCGCCCCGGCGATCCACACACTGCCGCTGCGGATCAAGCCGCCCAGTTCTGAAAGCAGGTTCTTTTCCGTGAGGTTCCCCACCACAACCAGCACGCCGCCATAAAGAGCCGCAGGGATCAGCACCTCCCTGGTGAGCCAGGAAGAGGTCTCCAGCACGATGGACCATGCCGGCTGCAGCACCGCTGTGGAAGCGAACCCGCCCGTGGATGCCAGCATCATCGAAAGCACCGGGAAAACACTCTGCGCCACACCCAAAAGACTGTTGATTGCTGCGGCAGTGGTCTTGATAGCTGCGGCAAGAGCGCCTATGATCAGGATTGCAGCGGCGCAATAAACAATCAGGTTGGCAATTTTGGCCGCGCCTTCCGAGGCAAATGACTTCATCAACTGCGCCAGGAGCCCGGAAATGATCAGCAGCAGCAACAACTCCGAAAACAGAAACGCACCGTTGGCGACAGGGCGCTTGATGCTGTCTCCCAAAAAGGCCAGGATATCCGCACCCATATATTTGAACTGGCCCGCGGAGATCTTCTGCACGAGCTCTTTGACCCGGCTCATATCCTGCGGCGCTTGGTCCAACCCATCCAGCACGCTCTGAAGGCCGCTCAGATCCAGGTCATCAATGATGGACTGGAGTGTTTTGTCGATTTGCTGCTGCAGATCATCTCCGGAGGGGGGATTCAGCGCCAACGCGTGGCCGCCGCACACAAGGAATGCCAGAAAGGCGATCACGACCGCTGTGCAAATTACATGAGCTGCAGAAGCTGGTTGAGCAGCGTCATCAGTAGCGGCAAGGCAAGAAAGACGATCAGCACCTTTCCCCCGATATCCACCTTTTGCGCGATGGAGTTTTCTCCGGCGTCTTTGCATGCCGCGGAGGCAAACTCGGTGATGAAGGCGATGCCGGTGGCCTTGAGGATCGTCAGATAGTATTCGCTCTGGATGTTTGCCTTGGCAAACAGGGTCTGCACCACCGAGGATATGCCACTCAACTGGGCCGATAAAAAAAGAAACACAACCACGCCGAGAGCCAGCGCAATTTGCATCGCCAGTTCCGGCCGGTATTGACGGATTACCAGCGAGAGCACTGCCGCGACAATGCCCAATGCGCCTATGCGCAGGATATCCATTGCCCTCCCCTTTCCTCATTGGAATTGAAACACGTTCCGCACATTCTGGAACAGGTCGGATATCATGCCGACAACCATGAACAGCACGATGACAAGCCCTGCCAGCGTGGTCATCATCGCCATTTCCTCCCGGCCGGACCGCGCAAGCACCTGGTTAAGGATTGTCACCAGAATCCCAACGGCCGCAATCTTAAAAACAATGTCAATGCTCATTTGCATCCCTCCGTCATATCACGATAATTGCCGCGGCAAGCCCGGCCAGCATGCCCACGGTTTTATACAGCTTGCCCTTCACAGCCCTGTCTTTGTCAGACGCCTGCAGGCTCTCGCCGATGCGGCTGTAAAGAAACGCGTAGTTTTCCCCGATGGATTTGATGTCGGAGGCTGCCAACTGGTCGCCGAACATGGAGATCACCTGCCGGTCATCCGGCGTCAGCGCAGCCGCCTCTTCCCACTGTTTCGCCGTTTTCTCCATCGCTGCGCTCCATATGCTGCCGGACCTGTTTTTCTCCTGATACAGTTCGGACAAGGCTTCCGCATAGGCGCCGACCCAGCTGCCGGAATTCCGGAGCGAGCAATCCATCAGCGCGTCGGGGATGGGCCTGCCGTTCACCCGGATCAATCCTTCCAACTGGCGAGCCATCCCCAAAAAGTCGCCCAGGGCTTTTGTGCGCAACTCCAGCTTCTGCACCTTCATTCGCGCGAGCATCACGCTCAGGGCCATGAGCACCAACCCAAACAGGATTCGCAGATAACTCATGGATCCGCCTTTCCGGCGGCAGATGCGCTGCGCCGGCCATCCAGCCAGTCATGAATCGCTGTGATGCCGCCAATGCCTTTCGAACCGTCCATCACCACGTAAAGGCGAAACAAACCGCTTTCCACCATGGAGCGAAGCACCGGCCTTCGGAGGATGTCATCCATGCCGGCTCCGTGCGCCGTAGCAACAATCCCCACCCCGCAGTTCATCGCATCCTCAAGCGCCGATGCGTCTTCCAGGCGGCCGACCTCGTCGGTCATGATCACCTGCGGGTTCAGGCTCCTCAGCGCGAGGGTGATCCCCTGCGACTTCGGGCAACCATCCAGCACGTCCGTTTTTGCCCCCACATCAAAGCGAGCCGCCCCCAGGCCTCCGGAGATTTCGCTCCGCTCGTCAACAATGGCAAACCGCATCCCCGGCAGGCCGGGGGTGTCTGTGCCAAGCTGCCTGGCTAGGTCGCGCAGCAGTGTGGTCTTGCCAATGCCCGGAGGAGACACAATCAATGTGTTCAGAAAAGCCCCCCCGTTGCGTATGCGATGGCACAGATTGGCTGAAGAGCCGCGCACCTCCCTTGGAATACGAATGCAGAAGGAAGTGCTGCACCCAAAGCCGGAGATCAACCCACCGCTGAGCACCGTCCTGCCCGCAATGCCCACCCGGTAACCGCCCTTCAGCGTTAAAAACCCATTCTTCAGCTCGTCGGCATACGCATAGGCGGAATACTTGGTGATGTAGTCCATGAAGTCGCGGCATTCTTCCGGTTTCAGCAGCAGCGCGCCGGCCGGCGAAAGCGCCACACTGCCATCCGGCGAGATGTAGTAATCACGCTTATGATCCAATGCCAGCATCGGCCTGCTCTCTCCGACCCTGAGCTCGATGGTCCTGCCGGCAAGCGCCGGATCCATACCGCCGACGGCTTTGGCCACCCGTGCAGGCAACACCCCGGCGATGTCTTCTCGCCAATCCTGGCGTGTGAAAGAATCAGGCATTTCGAAATCACCCTGTCAATACATATGTGTGCCGATGGATGGATAGTACACATTTGGATGTGCAGGCCGTGTAAACCTTGTGCCGGGAGGTGGAGATGAAATATACTTGATGTGGTTATGACCATCAGAGAGAAAGGCGGACACCATTCATGAGCAATCGATTCATCACCGAAACCCTGAGCACACCGGTCAACTATGAGTGCGATGTCGTAGTCGCCGGCGGCGGCACGACAGGCATTGTAGCTGCTCTTGCAGCCGCAAGAAATGGTGCGAAAACCATCCTTGTGGATCGGTATGGGTTTCTTGGCGGCACGATGATCAACGGTGCCGGCCCATTGCACAGCTTTTTCAACCTGTATAAAGCATTTCCGGGTGTCGAAAAGGTGCAGGTGGTCAGGGGCATCGCCAGCGAGATCGTGGACAGGCTTGTGGCCTGCGGCGGCTCACCGGGCCATCTGGAGGCTGAGAAAGGTGAAAGCTATGATTCGGTGATCACACTGATTGACTGGGAAATCTTTAAGGGCTTGGCCTTTGAAATGATGGAGGAAGCCGGTGTGCGCGTGCTGCTCAACGCGGTGGTGGTGGGCACAGTCGGTGAGGCAAACAGGCTCAAGGGCATTGTGATCGAGGGCAAATCGGGCCGCGAAGCCATCCTGGCCCACACGGTGATAGACACCACGGGCGACGGCGACGTGGCTGCCAGGGGCGGCGCCAGGTTTATCAACCAGCACGCCACCACCGCCGTGGGGATGCCCTTTGGCATGGCCGGGGTGGACATGCCCAGGCTGGTGGAGTTTCTGGAGAATAACGACATGGTCACGCAGATCATCCACAGCGACAAGGGCGGCAGCACCGACGATGTGATACGCCTTGGCTTCAATCTCAAGAAGATAGAGCTGTTCAAACAGTTTATGGACAAGACCGGCATGTGGGGCCCGCTCGGCGCGTCGTTGCATGAGGGCAACTATAACTACATCAACTCCGCGTCTCTCCCCAATGTGGACGCGACAAACACAGAAGAGCTTTCCCGGGCCACCATGCAGCTGCGCAAACAGGTGCACACAATGGCCGGCATGCTGAAAAAGCACATCCCCGGCTTTGAACAGGCCTATCTGGACTGGACTCCCGTCAACGCAGGGGTTCGCTACACAAGGGTGATTGAATGCGGCCATGACATGTCGCTGGATGAGATTGTGAACTGCGCGCGCTTTGAGGATGAGGTGATGCTTTACGGCTTCCACGATTGCGCACCCCGCATCATGATCAAAAACGGCGGTTGGTATGGGATCCCTTATCGCGCCTTCCTGCCCAATGGCGTTGAGGGCCTTTTGGTGGCTGGCCGCTTGATCACCAGCACCTGGGACGCCCACATGTCCACCCGCAACACCGTGTCTTGCATGGCGCAGGGCCAGGCGGTGGGCACTGCCGCGGCACTGTGCGCCAGGCAAGGGATCCAACCCCGTGAGCTGGATGCGCAAACACTGCGCAAAACCCTGAAAGACCAGGGCGTTTTCCTGGATGATTGATGGTATAATAAGCCGATATTGGGCTGAATGAGGTTTCTATGGGCAAGCTGTTAATCAACACCAAAGGCAGGCGGCGGGTTGAGGGCGGGCACCCTTGGGTGTTCGCGTCTGACATTGTGAATGCAGACCAGGAGATTGAACCCGGAGACATTGTGGATGTGTATGCCGAGGGTAGCCGCTTTCTGGGAAGAGGCTACTATAACCCGAAGTCGCAGATCTCCTTGCGGATGCTCACCCGAAGCGATGAGCCGATTGACGGCTCATTTATCCGGACGCGTGTCAGGCAGGCGGTGGATTTGCGGGCAAGGCTCGGCGTGCTGCACGCCTGCCGCCTCATCAACGCCGAGAGCGATTTCCTGCCGGCGCTCATCGTGGACAAATTCCATGATGTGCTGGTGATGCAAACGCTTTCCCTTGGCATGGAAAAGCTGAAGCCTCTCATCGCAGACGCATTGATGGAGCTTCCCGGCGTGAAGGGCATCTATGAGCGCAACGATGTGCCGGTGAGGGATCTGGAAGGTCTGGAGCAATATAAAGGCGTGCTGCGCGGCAGCTTTGAGACGCAGGTTGTGATTGAGGAAAACGGAATCAAGCTCGCTGTGGACATTCACAACGGCCAGAAGACAGGCTACTTTTTGGATCAGCGTGAAAACAGGGCCGCCATCGCTCCCTTTGTGAAGGGCGCCAAGGTGTTGGATTGCTTCTGCCACATCGGTTCGTTTTCTTTACATGCCGCGCGATATGGTGCGATGGATGTGACCGGGGTGGATATTTCCGAGGAAGCGGTGAGCCGGGCTGCAATCCTGGCAAAACTCAATGGGTTTGAGGGCCGCTGCCGCTTTGTGGCTGCCAACGCCTTTGACCACCTGCGGGCGCTCCAGGCGGAAAAGGAGCAGTATGACACAATCATCCTGGACCCCCCTGCCTTTGCCAAAAACAGAGACGCTGTCAAAAGCGCCGCGAGGGGTTACAAAGACATCAACCTGCGCGCAATGAAGCTGCTGAAGCCCGGCGGTTTTCTGGTCACATGCTCCTGCTCGCACCACATGACGCTGCCGCTGTTTCTGGAGATGATGAACTCCGCGGCGCTGGATGCGGGCAAGGTGATCCGTGTGATTGAAACGCGCGGCCAGGCGAAGGATCACCCTCACCTGATGGCCGCGCCAGAAACAGACTATTTGAAATGTGTGATTGCCCAGGTGTTTTAGTGCACCAACTGATCTGGGGTTTGCCGGCTGGCAAACCCTATTTGTTTTTTCTGAGGTTCACAAACAGCATGCCGCCGATGGCGCCCACTGCCGCCCCCATCAGTGCGTCGGTGAGGAATGGCCAGCCCATCGCCCAATCTCCGGTGATGGCCGAAAACACCACGAAGGCCAGCAGAACATACAACAGGCCGGCAAGCCCGCCCCTGAGCCAGCCCTTGACCGGGTGCCTGCGCACCGACAGCCAAGCGCCAAACAGGATGCAGAGCACCTTTGAAACCTGGTTGACGATTGGTAACGCGTTTTCGCTGATATGAAAAAGCTTCACACACAGCGCGAACACCGCCACATAAATAACCGCCGCCAGCAGCGCGCCGCCTGTGCCCAGCGCCACATCCCACGCCATGCCATAACTGTTGGACATGTTTTCTGAAAACGTATTCAGCTTGTTTCTGGGCTTCAAAACCATCACCCCTTGATGTTGATACTGCATCGCTGGTAATGCATATGAGTATAGAGGGGTGAATATAACCGGAACCCCATCCTCGCCATTGAAGATGGGGTCCCGGCTTTCAGGTCTCTATTTGAAAGACCCAAGGATCTTCACGAAGTTGGTCCAGAACCCGGCCTCCAGCACATCTCTGTCGGCAATGATCGGGTATTCGGCAATCGCCTGGCCATCCAGGGTGACCTTCACCGTGCCGATCTGGGCGCCCCGTTCCACCGGGGCTTTCAGCGGCTCATAGATGTTGATCTGCTTGCTGACTTTGTTTTCCTCGCCCTTCTTGACCAACACGGAGATTTTCTGCGGAGAAACGGCATTCAATGATTTTAACTGGCCGCCCCACACAGTGATGCCGTTCTGCACGATATCCCCTTCGTTGTACAACGCCACGTTTTTATAGGTGGCAAAGGCGTAATCCAGCATTTTCCCCACCGCGTCATTACGTTCCGCGCTGGTGTTGGCTCCCAGGATCACGGCAATGAAGCGGCTGTCGCCGCGCTTGGCTGTGGCGGAAAGGCAATAGCCCGCTTCATCGGTGCTGCCGGTTTTGATGCCGTCGCAGCCGTCGTAGAATCTCGTGAGCTTGTTGGTATTGCTCAGCTGCGTGATCCTGCCGCCGCTGTGCTGCATGTCAAACATCCAGACTTTGCTGTATTGAAAAAACACCGGGTGCTTCAGCAATGTCTGCGACATAATGGAGACATCTCTTGCGGTGGTGTGCGCACCCGCTGCCGGCAAGCCGGTGCAGTTTTCAAAGTGGGAATTCTTCATGCCCAGCTGCTCCGCCCGGCTGTTCATCATCTCTACAAACAGATCTTCCGACCCGGCCAGTGTTTCGGCAAGCGCCACACTGGAATCGTTTGCGGAAGCCACAATGATGGATTTGATCAGCTCATTCACCTTGTATTTCCCGTTGGCGTCCAGCAATGCCTGCGACCCGCCCATGCCGGCAGCCTGTTTGCTCACGGTGATATCCTCATCCAGGCTGATTTTGCCTTGATCCAGTGCCTCAAATGTGAGCAGAAGCGTCATGATCTTCGTCACACTGGCAACCGGCAGCGGATCATCAGCATTCTTTTCATATAGGACCTTTCCGGTGTCGGCGTCAATCAGAAGCGCTGCCTTGCAGGCGAACTTGAACGGATCGGCGGCAGGCGGTGCCGACGCCTCCTGCGCCGCGTCGGATGAACCGGAGGATCCGGCATCCGCCAATGCCACTCCGGCGGGTGCCAGGGCAAGCAAAAGAGTCAGAAGGAGTGCAGTCAGTTTCTTAACCATATAAGAAATCCCTCCCATTGTTTCCTGACTTTTAGTCTTTCGGAATGGGAGGGATTTATTCACTGTTGCGGAAAAAACCTGCTGCTAGAGCCCCATCATATAGTCGAAAATGATGTCGTCGGATCCGGGCAGGTTTTCATGGCCGAAATCGGGATAGAGCACCATTTTCTTGGGGCTTGTGATCTTGTTGTATGCCGCAAACTGCGTGGATGGCGGGCAGATGGTGTCCATGAGCCCTGTCAGCATCAGCACTTCGCCGCCGATGCGCTTGACCAAGTGCTGCAGGTCAATGTAGCCCAGCTTGAGGAAGATTTCCTCCTCGCGCTTGTGCAGCGGGTCAAACTTGCGGAAGTACTCACGCAGCTCCAAGTATGCGTCCTTCGCCAGATCCATTTCCCAAACGCGGCGGTAGTCGCACAGGAAAGGAAAAACCGGCGCGGCACGTTTGATGCCCGGTTCCAGGCATGCGCACGCGATCGTGAGCGCTCCGCCCTGAGACCCGCCGATGGCTCCCACTCTGGCGGCATCCACATCGGGCATCGCCATCACAATGCGGGCAAGCTCCGCGGTGTCCAGGAAAATGTCGCGAAACAGCAGCTTGTCCGGCGTGTCATCCAAACCCCGGATGATATGCCCGTGCAGCGTGTTGCCATGGACCCCGCCCACGTCTTCAGACCTTCCGCCCTGGCCGCGGGCATCCATCGCGGCCACCGTGAAGCCTGCGGCCACATAGCCCAGCTTGTCGTACCAGTCGCCGGCGCTTCCGGAGTAACCGTGAAACATCAGCACTGCCGGGTGGGGCTTGTCGGCCTGTTTCGGCCGGAGCAGCTTCGCGTGCACCCGCGCGCCGCGCACGCCGGTGAAATACATGTCAAAGCACTCGGCAAACGGCGCCTGGAAATCTGCCGGGATCAACTCAACCTGCGGGTCCACCGCTTTCATTTCGGCAATGGCACTGTCCCAATACTGGTCAATGTCTTGCGGGCAGGGGTTGATGCCCATATAGGTCTTCAGCTGCTCCAATGGCATGTCGATCAGCGGCATAGTTTATCCTCCTGTGAGCGCGATGGATTGATTTTATCACCAAACCGCAATATCCATCAAGTTGGAAATGGGAAATGCGTGCAGATGTGGTAGAATAATGAAAAACGAATGAGGTTGCGGAAATGGCAAGACCGATGCTGATTGCCCACAGGGGGCTTTCCTCACAGGCCCCGGAAAACACAATGGCGGCGTTCAAGCTGGCCGTCAAAGCCGGAACTGACGGCATAGAGACCGACGCGCACCTGACCAAAGACGGAAAGATCGTGCTGATCCATGATGAAAACACGTTGCGGACCACCGGCCAAAGCGGTGCGGTCGCGCGGATGACATTGTCGGAGCTCCATGAGCTGGATGCCGGCGGTTGGTATGACGACTGCTTTGCAAGCGAGCGGATCCCCGAGCTCTGGCAGCTGCTCGAGTTGCTGAAGCCCACCGGGATGGTGCTCAACATTGAGCTGAAAAACAGCATTGAGCGTTATCCGGGCCTGGAGCAGGCAGTGCTTGGCGAAATTGGCCGCTTTGGCATGCTGGACAGGATCATCTTTTCATCGTTTAACCATGCATCAATGGCGCATGTCAAGACTCTCGAGCCCCGGGTGGAGACCGCGCTGCTCTATGACGGTGTGCTGCATGATCCGGCCGCCTATGCGAGACTGTGCCGTGCCGACGGCCTGCACCCAATGCGGAAAACTGTGAATGAGGCACTGGCGCAGGAATGCCGTCGCACGGGCCTCAAGCTGCGGCCGTGGACGGTGGACACCCCTGCGGAGGCCGAAAAGCTTGCGGCCTATGGTGTGAATGCGCTCATTTCCAACTGCCCGGACGAGTTATTCCATTGACAATTGGCAAGGAACAATTATCAATTACAATCTCACTGACTACTGACTACTCCACAAACACCGCCGAGTACCAGTTCTGCTCCTGGGTATCATCCTTCAATGTGTAGATCGGCAGGCCGAACTTCCTGGCTGTGGCAAACACATCGATGCCTACGCTGTGGAAAGCCGGCCTCGCCATCTTCACATTGCGGCAGGGCTCACCCGTAAAGCCGGCGCACTCTTTGCAGAGCGCGCAGTCGCACAGGCTGAAGGCGAAGTAGAAGCCATCCACGAAGGCGTTGCTTTCCAGCTGAAAGCTGACCCTCTGGGTGGTGCGCTTGTCATGGGCATGGATCATGACACCCCAGCGGTATTTCCGGAATGTCTCCTCATATTGCTCCAAAGTCAGGCTGCCGGGCCGTGACGGGCAGGTGTGACCCCTGCCCCAGTCGGCGCAGCCAAACATGCATTTCAGAATGGTGCGGCGGTCAAACACGATATCACCAATCTCAAACGCCACTGCGTGCGCCGCCCCCAGTTCAAGGGCCTGTGCAACCAGCTTATCCGCATAATCCTTGTTCACGATCTCCCACTCCCCCATCCAGATCCAGTTGCATGATGATGACGCCCAGCCGGCGTCCAAACTTCTCACCAACGCCCGGCATTGTGCCGGTGTGGTAAAAGCCCAGCTTTTCATGAAACAGTACGCTTCCGGTGTTATCGTCACTGATCCAGGCTGTAATGGCTCGCAAGCCGGAACTTCTGGCGTGTGCGATGAGCTTCTCCATCAGCGCTCTGCCAAAGCCGCGCCCCTTGCAGTCCTGGCGCACATACACCGAGTTTTCGGCAACGGGCCAGTAGCCCGGTTTGGCCCGAAAGCTGGAGAGCGAGCCGAATGCCAGCAGCTCTCCATTCTCAACAATCACATAAATCGGGTGGTAGGGCGGCCGATGGCTGGCAAACCAGGCATACGCTTCTTCCAGTGGCCGCTCCTCCCAAGACCAGTTCACCGTGGTTTCCCGAATGTACCAGTTCACGAGTTGATTGATGGCGGGAACGTCTGCCTCACTGGCCTCCCTCATCTCCCACATCGTCATCTGCCCCCTCTCGGCTGGAACCCCACCTTGCGATAAACCTTGGCGAGTGTCTTACGGGCTACCCGTTCAGCGCGATCCGCCGAGCCGGCCAGGAGACTGTCCAGATAGGCCTTATCGGCAATGATCTGGTCAAACCGGTCGCGCACAGGCTTCAGCCCATCAACCACCGATTGGCCGACCTCTTCCTTGAATGCGCCATAGCCGCAGCCCTTGAACCGCTGCTCAACAGCCGGGATGTCCATGCCGGTCATCGAGGCATAAATTGTCATCAGGTTGCTGACGCCGGGTTTGCTGTCCGGGTCAAACCGCACTTCGCTTTCCGAGTCGGTCACCGCGCGTTTGAACTTGCGCATCACGGCGTCCGGCTTGTCCAGGATTGCCACGAAGGCGTTCTCATCGCTGTCAGACTTGCTCATCTTGGCCTGCGGGTCCTGCAGGCTCTTGATACGGGCACCCAGCTTGCCGTAATAAGCCTCCGGCACTGTGAACGTGGGCGAATAGGCGTTGTTGAAGCGGAGCGCAACGTCGCGGGTGATTTCCAGGTGCTGGCGCTGGTCGTCGCCGATCGGCACGAGGTCAGCCTGATAAAGCAGGATATCGGCAGCCATCAGCACCGGGTAGGCAAAGAGCCCCACGTTGATGTTTTCCTCATTTTTCTTCGACTTGTCCTTGAACTGTGTCATGCGAGACATCTCGCCCATATAGGTGTAGCAATTCAAGACCCATGCAAGCTCCGCGTGGGCGGAGACATGGGACTGGAGGAACAGCGTCACCTTCTCCGGGTCCAGCCCCACGGCAATATAGAGCGCCGCCAGCTCCATGCTCCTGCGCCGCAGCTCTGCTGGGTCCTGCCGCACTGTAATGGCGTGCAGGTCCACCACGCAGTAATAACAGTCATACTCATCCTGCAGCTGCACAAAGTTCTTCATCGCGCCGATGTAGTTGCCGATGGTCAGGTTGCCGGATGGCTGGATGCCGCTGAAGATAACTTTTTTCTTCTGCTGGACTTCATTGGTCTGGCTCATTGTTTTCACCTCTTAAAAAATAAAGCCCGTCCTATAGAAGGACAGGCTTTGCCTGCGGTACCACCTTGCATGGCGCTTCGCGCCCACTCATTGGCTGGGTTGCCCCCGCCTTCCGCTGTAACGGGCGGCCCCGTCTTGCCTACGGCTGTCGCTATCGGCGCACCCTCACGGGCCCATCGCGCGGATTCCCCCGCCGGGCTCGCACCCTCCCCGGCTCGCTTCAGGTTTCCACCGCGTTCCATCCCGATCATCGGTTTGTGGATATTATATGCAAACCACGCATAAAGGTCAATCACATCTTGAAATGAATGTCAAATGCCGACACCATCTCCGGTTATGTGATATAATACCGCATGGTTTTGTAAAATCAACAGGAAAGGTCGTACTTGTTTTGAGAATCGCAGCGGACCTCCATTGCCACACGCTGGCCAGCGGCCATGCTTATTCCACGGCGGAGGAGGTCATACGGGCAGCGGCAGCGGCTGGGTTGAACGCCGTGGCGATCACTGATCACGGCCCAAACATGCCTGCAAACCTCGCAAATTGGTACTTTGAAAACATGAGGGTCTTCCCCCGCGTTGCGTTTGGGGTGGAAATCTTCAGAGGCATAGAGGCAAACATCATTGACGACGCCGGAACCCTGGATGCGGACGCGGATATGATCAAGAGCTTGAATTTTATCGTGGCCAGCTGCCACACCGTCACGATTGCGGGGCCAAGTGCCGAATACTATACCGCCGCGTGCACAGGCGCAATGAAAAACCCGAGGGTCAATGTGATCGGCCACCCCGACGACGGCAGGATGCCGGTGATCTATGAAGAGCTGGTGCGCGTGGCCGCGGAAACCAACACGCTGCTGGAACTCAATAACCACTCCCTCTCCGCCCTGGCACCGCGCCAGAACGCCCCTGCCAACCTGCGGGAAATGTTGAAGCACTGCCGCAGACAAGGCGTGCCTGTGGTGGTTTCTTCAGACGCGCACATCTCCTTTTCCGTGGGGCGTTTTGACAACTCGCTGGCGCTCATCGAGGAAATCGGGTTTCCGGAGGAGCTTGTTGCAAACACATCTCTGGACAAGCTGAAGAGCCTTTTGCGCTTGAAGGGCTGGCAAGACTAGAGAGAAAGCACCGCCACATCGGGCGGTGTTTTTCATATTCGACAATTGTATCTGGGAATATAGAAAACAACCCATCTGATTCGACCACATTCATATTGCGAACATACTATAATTCTTCTACCGTTTTTGGCGGAGGCACAAATGAAACGTCGGAGCATCGGCTTGTTCGTTCTGCTTGTCATAAGCGCCATGCACTTACAGGGGCAGGCGCTGGCTGAAGGCGGAGATAAGACCGCCGGGGATATCACAATGCAATGCGGCGTCAGCGTATCCTCCAACGGCAGCGACAAAACGCTTTTAACCGATGGCAAGCATAGCACCGCATGGACCGCCGACAATGATTCAAACCAGACTGTGGAGCTTGTGCTGCCCGATGACCTATCGGCTGCCGGCCTGTATGTGATGTGGAATGTGGTGCCCGGCCAATGGTCGCTGGAAGCCATGGCGGAAGACGGTGACTGGCAGGAGGTCGATCTGGGCGCAGGGATGGGTTTTATCAATTGCTTTGTGACCCTGAACGACGGGTTGGCAAGGCTTCGGATCACAACCGGATCCGGGTGGAAATGCTCCATCGCGGAAATCAGCATCTTTAGCAAGGGCTCTCTTCCGCAGGAGGTGCAGGTGTGGCAGAAGGCTCCCGACAAAGCGGACCTGATGGTTGTATCAGCCCACCCGGACGATGAACACATCTATTTCGGCGGCACATTGCCCACATACGCCGGCCAGCGCAAGAAGCACACCGTCGTGGTCTATATGACCAGCAGCCCGATCATCCGGAAATTTGAAGCGCTGGATGGTCTTTGGGAGGTCGGTGTGCGGGAGTATCCGGTTTTCCTGCCGCTGGCCAATAAATACACCAGCACCGTGGACGACGCCGAACTGGCATGGGACGGGCTTGACAACACCGTCGGGTTGCTGGTGGAGCAGTTCCGGCGGTTTATGCCCGATGTGGTGGTCACCCACGACCTGAATGGAGAATACGGGCACGGAGCCCATAAGCTGACGGCTCTTGCTGTCACGAAGGCCGTATTGGCAAGCGGGAGGCAGGAGAAATATCCGAGTTCGGCGCAGCAGTATTCCGCCTGGCAGGTAAAAAAGTGTTATCTTCACCTGTATGGCAAGAACACAGTGAGGATGGACTGGCAAGTTGAGCTGCCGGTGTTCGGGGGCAAAACGGCACTTCAGATGGCACAGGCCGGTTACGATCTGCATGTGTCGCAGCACTTTCGCGAAAGGCCTATTCTGGATTCGGGAGACTATGACAACTCGCGCTTTGGCTTATACTATACCGCCGTGGGAGAAGACACCGGAAAAAGAGATTTCTTCGAAAACATTCCCGATCAGCCCAAACCCACAGCCGGACCCGCTGCTTCACCTGCCCCAACCGCCGGACCCACGGCTGTTGTGATCAGCCTGCAAAGCTCTGCGCCCGATCCGTTGTCGGACTCGGTGGAGGCAGCTGCGTCTGTGCCGAAGGGGATGCGCATCACAAAAGACAGCGATCTGGCAATACGGGTTTTCCTGGCATTTGGCGCGGTCGCGTTTTTGGCGGCGGTGCTGCTTGCCTATCGGAAGAGCCAGATGGAAAGCCGGCGCCAGCCTCATCGCAGGGGCAGCCGCTCCCATGGCAGGATTATGACATAAAGCATAGTGGGTTTTCAGCCTGTGATCCGCTGCAACCGGCGGTTGATGAAAAACATCACCGATGCACCCACCAGCACAGCCGCTGCGGTCACGAGCATGACAAGCTGCTTGTTGCCCATCAGGAACCCGTAAAGCGGCAAGCTTGCTTCTTCGGTGGCGAGGATAAACTGCTGGCCGATCAGTGTGCCGAGAAGCGCCGCGGCGGTGTTGACCGCGCCGTAGAAAGACAGGTAGTTGCTTTGATTGGTCTCCGGGATGAATTTATACGGCATCAAGGATGCCACTTGTGTGATCCCGGCGGCGAGCAAGAAGAAATAGAAGACCGATATCGGATACAGCCATTGATAGTTGGCCTTTGTGACAAACGCCAGGGAAAGATAATGCAGTGAGATCATCGCCGCCAGCGGCGCAAACAGTTTCACATCCCCATATCTGCTGATCAGCCGGCCCCAGATCGGCATGGCAATCAGCAGCACGGGAATGTTCAGCAGGTTCACGGCGCTCAGGAAGGAATAGTTGATCCGAAGATCCTTCAGCAGATAAACCTGGTAAAACGGCCCGGGGATTGTGGACGCTGTCGTCCACATCACAATGA
>JAEYYW010000004.1 GCA_023428265.1 Bacillota bacterium
CCACCGACACATCCATGTCGGGCAGCTGGCAGGCGAACGGCAGGCCGAAGCCCTGATCGTATTGGCGGGCGTACTTCATGAAGATCTTCATGCAGTTGTGGAAATGCGTTTCATTGTCCACATCAAAGAGCTTGTCGCGCAGGCGGTCATAGGCCACGCGCCACACATCGCGCATCATCGGCTGGAATCCGTCATAATGACCGAAATGGACGGCCACGGCATAGTTTTGCTCAAAGCCCACCTGCACCGGGTGGTTGACGCGGCGGAAGGTTTTCACCTTATCTTTGAAATCAAGACCGCCGTAATGGTTATGTCCCGGCAATTGCCCGTCGCAGCCCGGATACACATAGTCGATGGACAGACCGTCCACCTTTGTGTCAAACTCCCTGCGCATGGCAAACCCGTAATACATATAGTTCAGCGTCTTGTTTTGGGGCTTGCTCATGCCGATGGCGCCGATGGTGAACTTTGGGTCCACGAAGTTTTCGGCATTGTGCAGGCCCGTGTCCCGCATCGTCACATCGGCAGCCCAGCGGGAAAGTGAAGCCGATTCGCCGGACGCGATGTGCTGCATCGCAAACAGCGGCAGGGCATAGTTGGTCTCCGTGCGCCAGAAGTATTCACAGTCCAGGTCTTTGCCGATCACGGAGTCCGGGGCGTACTCGTTCTGCTTGTACCACACACCGGGTGCAAAACAGTTGTAGTCTTTCGGGCTGTCTGACTCGGTCATTGTGAAGGAAATCTTGGTGGAAAAGCCAAGGTCATCCCCGGCTTGCAGCACCTTAACCCGGCGGCTCACCTTGATGCCACCGCCTGCTTGCTCGTAGGTGTCGGAAAAAGAGAAGGAGGAGCCGGACGGCACGGTGATCACGCCTTGGGCGGTGACGGTGCCGCCGGAGGCGGCCACCTCGCCATAGGCTCCGTCATAAAACTCACAGACAGCCAACGCAGTTTTGACGGTGACAAACATTGGCCGGCGGTTGGTATACAGGGTTTTACCGTGTTTCAGCACCTCCACTCCGCCGTCCTGGAATCTCAGAAGGTAATCACCACAACACAGTTTCATCCGGCTCCTCTTTCCATACAAATTGTTGTTCTACAACCAGCCTCTGTTACGCGTAGGTGTCGTAGATGCGGTTGCGCGTGGCGCGCTCCTCGGGGCTCAGGCGCTGGGCGCCGGCGATGTCATAGCTGCCGAACGTGTCATAAAGCCTGGATGCGGGATCGGCCTCCACAAAGGTGACCCAGGGCAGCCAGTGGTAGTGGCTTTGCAGCGTCTGGTTGACGAAGTTGCCGCCCTCATGGCCCAGCGCCGGCATGATGTAGCCGCTGCTGCCGTCCACGTCGGTGCTCTGGCGGGTGTTCTTGTGGATAAACTCGGCGAAGTCCAGATAGTGCTCATCACCGGTGATCACATACAGCCGGTAATACGAATAGGCACAGGCTGCCATATAGACGTCGGCCCCGCCGCCCACGGTGATGATGCTCTGGCCGCTGATGGAATACTGGTTGAATGGGTGCCTGGTGAACGGCGTGCGCACCGGGAAGGACCAGGCATATGTCCAGGTCTCCGTGTAGTCCGCAGCGCCGATGGCGCCTTCCAGCCACTTGGCCTCACCGGTGAGGTCATAAAGGGCCATGAAACCAAAGATGCCATAAATGCCGGCTTCCTTATCCTGGATGTCGTTGTTGTCGCAGGTGCCGCCGCGATATTCCAGCGTGCGGCGGGGGTTGTCATAACACCACTGCCCGGCCTTGAGCGCGGCGGCCTTGTAGCGCTCGTCGCCGCTCACCAGATAGAACTGCACCAGGAAGCGGAGCACGCTGGGTGTGTTGGACTTGGAATCCATGCGGATGGAGCCGTCGGTGTTATAGGCGCGGTAATAGCTGCCGTCCTCATTCTGCACCGCCACCAGCCAGTCGGCAGTCTTGCGGCAGAACTCCAGCCAGGCGGGCTTTTCCTCACCTTTTTTCTTCATATAGACATAAGCGTCCAGTATGGCCTCAATGCCGTCGGCCAGCATGCGGACATAGTGCGGATAGGGCTCGAACTCCCTCGCGTTGGGGTTGTAGCACATGTGCGGCAGGCCGGATTCGGTCATCGCGCTGCGCACCCAGAACTCGATGATGTTCAGGCCCTTCTCATAAGCCTCGGGGTGGTGCTCCTTGTCGCCGTAGCGAAGCAGCTGGTAACCGATGCCCGGCTGCTGGCCCACAAAACCAAACTGGAAAGACATGCTGGAAAGGTCCATGTCCGGCAGCTGGGTGGCGAAGGGCAAGCCCCAGGCGTCGCCGTATTGCTTGGTGTAGCGGATGAAGATGTTCATGCAGTCGTGGAAGTTGCGGGCGTTGTCCACATCAAAGAGCTTGTCGCGCAGGCGGTCATAGGCCGTGCGCCACACGTCACGCATCATCGGCTGGAACCCATCGTAATGCCCGAAGTTCATCCCAACGGCATAACGCTGCTCAAAACCCACTTCCATCGGGTGGTGGATGCGCTGGAAGCTTTTCACCTTGTTCTTATAGTCCAGCCCGCCGTAACGGTTGACCGAGGGCATCTGCCCGTCGCAGCAGGGGTAGACATAGTCGATGGACAGGCCGTCCACCTTTGAGTCAAATGGCTTGCGCACCGGGTAGCCGTAATACATATAGTTGAGTGACCTGGGCTCCGGCTTGCTCATGCCAATGGTGCCGGTGGTGCACAGCCGGTTCACGCTGTTTTCCGCGTTTGGCAGGATGTCATTGTCGCGCATGCGCATGTCTGCCGCCCAGCGGGAGAGCGAGGCCGTCTCGCCGGAAGCGATATTCTGCATTGCAAACAGCGGCAGAGCATAGGCCGTTTCACTGCGCCAGAAATATTCGCAGTCCAGGTCTTTCCCAATCGCGTATTGGGGCGCGAACTCATTCTGCATATACCACACGCCGGGTGCGAAGCAGTTGTAATCCTTCGGGCTGTCTGACTCGGTCATCGTGAAGGACACCTTGGTGGAGAAGCCCACGTCACTGGTGACCTTCAGCACGCGCACAACGCGGCTGACCTTGACGCCCTTGCCCGCTTCCTCATACACATCCTCAAAAGAAAACTCCGACCCGGTCGGGGTTTTGAGCACGCCTTTGGCCACGACCAGGCTGCCGGAGGCGGAAACCTCATCATAGGGCGCATCATAAAACTCACAAACGGTCGAAGCGGTCTTCACCGTCGCAAACATCGGCTTGTTGTTGTAATAGAGAGTCTTGCCGCCCTTCAGAACCGCAACTCCGCCATCACGGAAGTTCAGAGAATAGTCGCCGATCACCAGTTTCATTGGAATCCTTCCTTTCATGGTGCAATGATTGGATTGATTGTATTTCGCCGGCAAGTCAGGGCTTACCGGTGAACGTCATGATGCTGTTGGCCGGGCAGCCTGGCTGTCACTTCAACGCAATGGCAACAACCGACATCGGCGGGATCGTGGCGGAGAAGCCCTGCGCGGTGCGCTGAAGCGCAGTGAAGGCCACGGGCTGCACCGCGTCGGCCCGGTCAAAGGTGTTGTGGGCGTCCATTTGATCCGCCGTGAGCACCCTGCCGGTCAGGCTGGCAGGCGCAAAGCCTGCCAGATCGCAGTCCAGCTGCTCGGCCGCGTGGGG
>JAEYYW010000046.1 GCA_023428265.1 Bacillota bacterium
TGGCATTGAAAACCTCCCAAGCGGCAAGGCTGCGCGCCGCGCCATCCATTAACCTGGAAAATAGTAACACGCCCCCCGGCGGATTGCAACGACCGCCCAAGCCGACCGTGACGAAGGTTACAGTGAATCCGCCCTATGGATGGAATACTGATCCTATCAATGGATACAGGCAGGTGTCAGAAATGAAATTTGTTCCGATTGTTTTGAGCTTGGCGGCAGGCTTGCTGCTGGCTTCCTGTGCGGCATCGCCGGTGCAGACCACCGCTCCGGCAAGCGCTCCCGCTGCCGCCGTGCTGCCCGCCCCCGATGCCACGGCAGCGCCGGCAGAAGCGCGCCTCATCACACCGGAGGAGGCCAAGCGGAGGCTGGACAGCGAGCAGGGCATTGTGCTGCTGGATGTGCGCGAGCCGGACGAATATGCCCAGGGCCACATCCCCGGCAGCGTGCTGCTGCCGCTGGGCGACATTGCCGCAAAGGCGGAGGTTGTGGTGCCGGAGAAGGACACTGTGCTCTTTGTGTATTGCCGCAGCGGCCGCAGGAGCGCCCTGGCCGCCGAGGATCTGATAAAGCTGGGCTACACGCAGATCTATGACCTGGGCGGAATCAATGACTGGCCCTATGAGGTGGAAAAGTAGGCCGGGCTCTCAGGCCGGCTCTTTCTTTCGCGCGGCACGCCTTTGCACCGCCATACGGATCTCCGCAACCCCCAGCAGCAGCAGCGGGATCAAAATCTGAAAAGGCAACGCGTAGTATTTATACACATCAATAAACTGAATGATCTCCCTGGTGCTTTGATACACAATGCTGCCCAGCGCCACCATCAGCAGGCCCAGCGGCGCGACGAAGGGCGATTGATCGTCTGCGTTCAGAAGCTTGGCCATGCCGCGGGAGGCCGCCAGGATGCACACGCTGATTTTCACAAACCCGGCCATCAAAAGATTGGCGGTGATCACGGCCTCGATCCGTGAAAGGAAGCCGCCCACAACGGCGATGCTCACCGCGTGGAAACTGGGGAAGTTGCTGTCGCGCATCAGCGGGAACCCCAGCACCATTGTGTTGCGCACAAAGCCGCCCACCAAAATGGTCACGGCACCGATGACAGAGCCAATCAGAAATTTTCTGCCGCATGCCCTGCCGCCAAAGCTGGAGGCGATGCCCAGCAGCATAACCGTTTCGCCCAATGGGTATGCGAAGTCAGACAACGCGTCTTTGGGCACCTCGCTCAGGTTTTCACCCACCGGCAGCAAATACTCCGGGTGCATCTCCTTGGCCAAAAACACAAAGGTCAATGCCACGATCACCACCAGGATCGGCAGCATCACCAGCGAGCAGCGGGCCACGGTCTCCACACCTTTGCGGCTGGCCCAGATGGCCAGCGCCGCAAAGCTCATCAATGAGATCACCTGCGGCATTTGGTCAAAGGTGGTTACCTGGATGAAGCTGGCAAAGTTCTGCAGCACCAGCGCGCCCAGATGCACGGCATACCACACCAGAAGCGCGATGGCGATCCGGCCCGCCACGGGGCCAAACACCTCCAGGCAGATTTCAAAGATGTCCTTGCCGGGATAATGGCCCAGCAGGCGCATATAGAGGTAGAGCACCGGCAGATACGCCGCGTAGGCAATCAAAAAGCCGATCCATGAATCCTCATTGGCGTTGCTGGAGATGCTGAGAATCAGTGAGCTGCCGATGATAAACAGCGCCGCAATCGAAACGATCTGCCGGCCCGATATGGTTTGCTTGTTCATGGGCCCTCCCCCTTCATTTCAGGTTCAACGTGCCGGCGACAAAACCGGTGAGCGCCTGCGTCACGCTCGGCAAGGGCACGCCCAGCTCATACAGGCATTGCACCGCAAGGCTCAGCGCAAACGCACCGATGCAGACCCAACGCACCAGCGGCCTGGTTTTCGGATAAAACGCCTTGAGATCGGCCAGAAAGGCCATCGCCCACACGATCGCGACGATCAGCACCACCACCGTCATCTGCCCACCTCCACAGGAGAGTTGAGCGCACCGGAGTTTTTGATTGTGATCGTGGTGGTAACGTCCACCTTCATCGTTTTGAACACGTCATCCCACACATCGTGCACCTTCTGCCAGGCGGCCGCGTCGGTGCGGTGCAGGTTGGTGCCGAAGCCGAAAATGTCCACACCATAGCGCTGCTGCACATCGCGGATCGTGTGGATCAAACGGTCGGAAATTTGCTTCTGGGCAATCCCGATCAGCAGTTTTTCTCCGGATTCCTGGATAAAGTCCTGCGTGGTATCCAGTTCGTTCAGCGCCGCGACGATCTGGATGTCCACGTGATATTCCACCGCGCCGCCGTTTTCCCTGTGGCTGATCCTGCTCCTGGCGCTCAGGATTTCCAGCGCGGCAATGTCATTACCGACGGGACCCTGCACGGTGAATAAACCGGTGTCGATCTCGTTGGTGATAAAAAGATAATCCTTCGTCTCCTCCCCAGAGAGGAACCCCAGCAGCCGGTCAGACTTAAAAACGGCCATGCCTTGGACTTGCGCCGTTTTTTCGCCATCCGACTCAACCAGCCGAACGGCCGGCAGCGCGAGCGACTTGCCGGTGCGGGCCAGCGTGTTGTATGCCTCATAAAGATATACCGACTCGGAGGTGCCCACATAGCGCCAATTGTTTTCCACAATGGAGTCTATTTCATAGGAAGAAATGGACATCGTGACCACCTGCTGCTGCAAGGCATCCTTTGCCTGGCAGCCGTTGGCCACCAGCAGCTGCAGCGTGTAGCGAGGCTCCGAGTCGCGCATCAGGAAGTCTATGATGGGCTGAATGCTGTCCTGCGCCACCTCGGTGCTGATCACCACAACCTGGCAATGGGGGAAGTAGAGCTTGTTGGAAGACATCTTGGCAAAGCCGCGGATGGCGTCAAACAGCGTGTCGCCCTCGGAGTCCAGATAAACAGACTCCACGGGCTTGTCCTTGCTGGCCCGAAAGGTCGTGAGCAAGTCCACCGTTACGCGATACTTTTTCGTTTCACCCCGGTCAATGGCGATCCCCGCCACGATCCGGAGCTTGTCCAGCTCGCGATAGTTCCAGCAGCCTTGCGAGAAGGCCGCCAGAAACAGCACAAGCAGCAGCATCGCAACCCTGCGCTTCATTGCCGGGGCCTCCCCCGCTTGCCCATGCGCTTCTGGTCGTTGGACATCCCCGTGGGCCTGGTTTCCATCAGCCACCATGGCGCGCGGACAAATGTGTCAACATGGCGCTGGGGGTCCTTTGAGGGGTTGTGGAAGCAGGGCAGGCCGAAGCTTTTCAGCTCCACCAGATAAATGAGCAGCCCTATCAGCCCCATCACCAGGCCAAACACGCCCAGCACCGCGCAGATGATGATATACAGCGCACGCAGCAGTGTCACGGCTGTGGAAAGCCTTGGGATCAGCAGGCCGGTGATGCCGGTCATTGCGACCACGATGATCATCGGCGAGCTGGCGATCCTTGCCTCCACAGCGGCCTGGCCCACCACCAGTGCACCCACGATGCTTACGGCCTGCCCGATGCTGGAGTTCACGCGGATGCCTGTTTCCTTGAGGATCTCAAACAGAAATATCATCACGAGCGCCTCCAGGATCGTGGGGAACGGCACATCCTGCCGGGCCACGGCGATGGTCAGCAGCATCGGCGTGGGCAGCTCCTCCTGCTGGGTGGTCACAATCGCCACATAAAACGCCGGGATCGTGATCGTGAGCGCAAACGCCACGATGCGCAAAAACCGGGTGAACGACGAATACCAGAAATTCATGTAGTAGTCTTCATTGCTCTGAAAGTTTTCAATGAAGAGGTAGGGCACGGTGATCACTTCCGGCGTGCCGTCCAGAAACACAGCAACCCGGCCTTCCAGCAGCTTTGCGGCCACGATGTCGGGCCTTTCGGTGGAGCCTACGGTCTTGAAGACGCTGTAGGGCGCGTCCTTGATGTATTCGGTCAGATAGTTCACATCCAATGCGCCGTCCATGTCAAAGCGGTCCAGCCGCCGCTCCAGCTCGTCCAGCACTTCCTTCTTTGCCAGCCGGCCGATCCAGCACACACAGGCCTTGGTTTGGGTCTCCTTGCCGAATTTGCGAAACTTGATCTTGAGGTCCCTGGTCTTGAGCTTGCGCCGCACCATCGCCAGGTTGCCCATCAGCCCTTCGCTGAAGCCCTCGCGGGGCCCGTGCAGCACCTTCTCGCCCTCCGGCTCGCTGATGCCGCGCTTAGGCCAGCCCTTGGTGTTGAGCACCAGCGCCTCGTCACTGCCCTGCACCAGCAGCACCGTGTCGCCATACACGATGGCCTCCGCGATGTCATCAAAATCCCGCGTCTTCTTGGCATCGTCCACCTGCAGCACCTTTTCCATCAGGAAATCCACAATGCTTTTTGTGATCGCCGGATAGGAAAATGCCGTCACGGGCGCGACAATGTTGTCGTTGATGAACTGGCTGTTCACCATGCCGTCGGTATAAAAGATGCTGCAGCTCACACCGGGGTTGTAACTGTTTTCAAAGCTGCGGTTCACCAGCGTGCCGTCGCCTTCAAACTCATGCTTGATCAGCGCCACATTGGCCTCCAGCGATTTGCTAAGACGTATCGTGGTTTCCTTTTTTTCCTGCGCCACTGCGGTCAATCCCTTTCCTGATCATTGGGTGCGATGTGAAATCAAGGATAGTATGGTCAGGCAAAGCAATGGTATTCGCCGCAGTTTGGTTGGTGGGGTTTTGGTGGTAGAATGAAGATATTGTGGTATTATTGTATTGCGATGTTGGTGGATGGGTTTTGAAGGATGGAGTAATGGCTGGATAACTGCAAGGGGTGGCTATAATGCAAATTAGACTGATTCTATTATATTGACCTTTAAATAATAGATACGTGAAAAGTGCAAAATAATAGTATCATGAATAAGGATTGGAAGTATCTAATGATAATTGATTTGCATAATCACTGTGAGTTATCAAAAAACACAAGTTTATCATTTGATGATTACTTACAAAATGCTCAAAAGAAAGAGATTTCATTTGCGATCACCGAACACAACTGTTTGTACTACAGGAGTGGCAAGATTGGCAATATTTCTTTTTTTTCTGGTATAGAGATACTTAATAATTATGGTGATTTTATTGTATTCGGAGCCCCCGAGGATTGCGTTGGGCTGCGACAGGATATGCATAAACTCATCAATTATATTCACCGATGTGGAGGGGTGATAATAGCCGCTCATCCATATTCTGGTTATGGAGTTTGTAAGTCTACCGACGATGAAACTGCTAACGAGATACTTAAGTTGGTTGATGCGATCGAAGTTTATAATGGCCTTGCAGATGACGATAGTTGTAAGAAGGCAGATATCTTAGCTCAAATTCATAAGAAACCTTCCACAGGGGGTAGTGATGCTCATAATATCAACGAATTATTTACGGCTGGTACAAAGTTCATTGACAAGATAGAAAATATTAATGATTTAGTAAATTCAATAAAATATGGACGATGTGAACCAATTAAGATTGATTAATAGCCTCCATGATAGCCTTATAAACGTCGGTCTCAAGGTTTAGATTATGAGCACACCCCCGAACTTCTGAATCGAAGAACTGGACACTAACCCCACTTTGACTACGGATCATAACTATTTAGGAGGCGTAAAATGAAAAACTACACTCAGGTTTATGTGAAAAACAGTTTTGAAGCGGCAGAACTCTATTGTAAAGCTTTCGGTGCAGAAATCATATTTGAAATAAAAAACGACGACAAAACTGCCTATGAACACTGTGAACTCTCTGTAAATGGGGAAGGCTTTTTGGCATTGGCTGAGGCAGCAAATCCTTGTGACATCACCATCGTTCACAAAATGAAATGGGAAACCATGACGTTCAATGTGTTTGAGATGGGAAGCGAAGAAGCAGTTCATAATGCCTTTGCTGTTTTGAGTAACGGCGGTGTTGTCATTCATCCAATTCATGAGCTTCCATGGAGTAAATGCTGTGCGACTGTTATCGATAAGTTTGGAGTGTGTTGGTGGATTGCGATTTGACAAACCCAATGGGCACAGTCTGAACTTTTTGTGAGGTTCGCGTACATGACTGGGAATAAATCAACTGATAGTAGCAACGTCACTAAAAAAAAGAAACGAGTTGTCAAAGCAGTGTCTATTATATGCATAATACTGCTTTCTGCCATTGTTTTTAACCAGCTATATCCGCTTGGGTCGCTACCATTACCCAGTCAAATTGTTGTTTATTACGAAGGAAACGAACATTACATAACCCCAGACTCAATAGATTATTATTCAATATATATGGCCGTAAATGCTAGACTTGTCGTTAGTATGAATGTTGCTCCTTTGAGAGTTACTGATATGAATATACAACATTTTAAAGAGCAGGAAACAACCATTGAATTTCTTTATGATAAGAGTAAGGAGATACGATTCATCCAATTACCAACAACGATAATTAGCGCGAAAGATGTCCGGCGCACTTTATTCCCATTGACTGGACAAGAATCAGAGTTGATGTTTTTCGCCGATGAGAGCAATAAGTATAGAAGTGGGCCATTTGGTCCATTGGGTAATGCAGAGCCTTTATTATCAAATGTACGAAGAATCATTCATCTTCTGTCAAAGTAGGGAGTGCATATAACAACTCAGTAAACTTTAGACACGTAAAGTGACATCTCAAGCAATTCCCCAAACATATCCTGTAAAAATGAACTATACTGATTCCATCACCGACTCAATCATTACTCCAAACAATCCCGTTTGAAAGGAAGTATCATCATGAGCAAAAAATTAATCCCGGTCATCCTGCTGGTCGCCTGCGCCGCCATCCTGCTCACCGGGTGCATCCCCGGTGACGGCAGCTACGAGGGCAAGCCCGCCAACTTCCTCTCCGGCATCTGGCACGGCTGGATCGCGCCTGTTTCGCTGATCATCGGCCTGTTCAAACCCAACATCCACATCTATGAGCAGATCAACACCGGCTGGTGGTATGACTTCGGCTTTTATATCGCCGTGATCTCCGGCTTCGGCGGCGTGGCGCTTACGCGGGGGGCTCGCAGGAGGAAGTGCAAGGACGGGGAGTGAGAACCCAAGTTTAAAGAACTTGCCAAGTCCGGATTCTACCGCATCAACTGCTCTCCCCTACCCAGTAGAGCACTCACCCCCCCACCCCCTCTCCCACCAGTGCGAGAGGGGGAGAGTGCAGAACCCATCCTTGCGATCAGAAACCGATAAGCGGGATAAGAAGCTCCCCCTCCCGCATGCATGGGGGAGGGGGCTGGGGGGGTGAGTGCTTATTGTGCAAGAGGGGCGAGGGTTTCCCAATCCACCCCGCATATGGTATAATACCCTAACTAAGTTACTATACTTCTTTTACCCCAATGCCACAGGGAGATGAACCCTCTACAAGGAGGTTTTCCGATGAAAATACAATGCGACAGCGCCCAGCTTTCCGCCGCGGTGGCCACTGTCACCAAGGCCATGGCGGCCCGCACCACAATGCCGGTGCTGGAGGGTGTGCACATTCGCGCAGGCAGCGACGGCGTGAAGCTTTCGTGCACCGACTTGCGGCTGGGCATTGAGACGGTGCTGGAAGCCACCGTGGCCGGCGAGGGTGAGGTTGTGCTGCCGGGCAAGCTGTTTGCGGAGATGGCCCGCAAGCTGCCCGACGGCGAGGTGGAGATTTCCACCGACAACACCACCGCCACGATCACCGCCAAGGGCACCAGAGCCCGCCTGCAGGTTCTGGACGGCTCCGAGTTTCCGGCGCTGCCCAAAGTGGAAAACGCCACCTCCATCATGCTGCCGGCCTGCACGCTGAAAAAGCTGATCCACCAGACGGTGTTTGCCGCCGCGGTGGATGAATCCCGCCCGATCCTGACCGGCGTGCTGCTGGAGCTGCACCCCGGCCGCGTGCGCATGGTGGCGCTGGATGGCTTCCGGCTGGCCGTGAGCGACGCGGAATACACCGGCGAGGCCAGCGGCATCAAGGCCGTGGTGCCCGCCGTGACGCTCACCCGCGTGGCAAGCCTGCTGGACGATGACGACAATGTGACGATGGAAGCCGGCCCCACCCACCTGGGCATTGAGCTCAAGGGCACCAAAGTGATCACGCGGCTGCTGGAGGGCGAGTTCCTGCGCTATGAGCAGATCATCCCCAGCGAGTGGCTCACCCGCGTGAACGTGAGCCGTCAGGCTCTTTCCACCGCGCTGGACCGTGCCAGCATGTTGGCCCGCGAAGGCCGCAGCAACCTGGTGCGCCTCAAGATCACCGAAGACCTGCTGGTGGTCACCTCCAACAGCGAGTCTGGCGACATTTATGAGGAGATCGCCGTTTCCCGCGAAGGGCGCGACCTGGAAATCGCCTTCAACTCGCGGTTTTTGACTGAAGTGCTGCGGGTGCTGGATGCCGAGGAGCTCACGATGAACTTCACCACAGCGGTGAATTCCAGCGTGCTGCGGCCCGCCGGGTCCGACGCGTTTACTTATCTGGTGTTGCCGGTGCGGGCGTTTGGGCAGTAACTAACTCCCCCTGTCGCTGCGCGACATCCTGAACCCCCTTGTCGATCGAGCTGATCGAAATTCCCCCTTTGAAAAGGGGGATAGACCTCAAGAGGGGGACAAGTTGAGCTTTCTCATGGCATAATTGAGACTAGAAAAGACAGACATTGCGCTGTCTTTTCTTTTATCTTCAACGGGGAACCAAACATATGACAAATGTTTCATTACTTTGATCGGTGCGTTTATTCTGAGAGCAGCCCACTGTCAACAGCTTGTGTAGGGGCGGCTCACGAGCCGCCCGGAATACTCCCCCTGTCGCTATGCGACATCCTGAACCCCCTTGTCGATCGTGCCGATCGACATTCCCCCTTTGAAAAGGGGGATAGACCTCAAGAGGGGGACAAGTTGAGCTTTCTACAATTGCATGCACTCGGGCGGGGACTCAACCCCGCCCGATTGTTATACTCATTGAGCAAATCAATAGAATGAGAGAGCGGTCTCCCTACCCCCCCTTGCTCTACCCCCCTGCCATCTTCGATGGCTGTCCCCCCCACAGGTGTGTGGGGGGAAGGGTGGGATGCCCTCCGCAGAGGGCAGGGGGGATATCTGGCAGCAATCCAGCTCAAGTTTGCATGTTCAGGCAAAATGACATTGTCCCATTATAGAAAGCGGGCGGCTCATGAGCCGCCCCTACAGAATGGTATGCTGTTTCTCTGATCAGGATATGGGCAATTTACCTGCCCCTCGCCCTGACCTTCGGCGCGGCCTGCCTTCTCCGCCTTCCCTTAGCCACAGCGGCGATCACGATAATCAGCACGATTACAACCAGCGCCCCGCCGCCCACCAGCAGGATATTGGTCCAGTTGGTCAGCGTCACGGCAAGGTCAATGGCAGCGGGCTTGTCCAGCTGGAGCTGCCAGGTGTAGGTGAGCCCGTCGGCAGACACCTCGGTGGCGTTGTGGCTGCCTGCCTTTTGCGGCAGCGTGACCGCCATCGTGACCCTGGCCTGATTGAGAAACTCCTTGACCGCCTCACCCAAGCCCTGCTGCGAGCCCAGCAGCGCCGATGGGTCCATGTCGGCGTGCACGGTGTAGGTGGTGCTAAAAAGCCCCGCCTGCTTTTTTACGGCAAAGTTTTTGTTGGCGCCGCCCAAAAGCGTGTTCAGCGTGTCCAGGCTGCCGTCAGCGCCGAGCAGCGCGGCGTCCTTGAAGTGCTTGGAGACATGGATGCCGGTGTAACCGTCGGCGGAGATTTCCGTGACCTCATAACCGTCGTCCTTCAGTTCCGCCGCCGATGAGGCAAACGGGTCCTGCCCCTGGGCCTTGGCCGGCTGGATCACTTCGTCGGAAAGCGCCAGGTCCACAGCATAATCGGCACTGCCATCGGCATTGATTGTGAGGTGGGCGTCGGCATGCACACACCCGGCCAGCAGCGCGGCCAGCAGCAGGGCGATGGCGGCGATGGTCAGCGTTTTGGCTCTTGCCCTCATGGTCGTTCTCCCGGTTTGGATTTCATACACTATAACACAAATACGGGGGAATTTGACAGGGGTTAGGGCTGGATCAGGGAATAACCAACCCCAAACCGCTGCTCAAACAGGCGCAGCACGCACATCGCCCGCGATGGCACCAAACATTCTCGCTCACCCCAGCAAAGGCATAACCGCCAGCACCAGCAAACCAGGCGGCACCAACACCACCAGCGGCACCTGCCAGTACCAGCTATTGCGCTCCATGGCATCAAAGCCGTTGTCACCTTGGTCAGATTCTTCAAACAGCAGCTTGAACCCCCAATAAAGATCCACAATGGGAACGATCAGCCAGAAAATCTTCACCAACTCATGCCCAAAGTCATGGAACCGCTTGATCGTGGTGAGAATCATGATACCAGCAAGCAGAATGATCACAGCAACCGATGCAATAACCAACGCGGTGGAACCGGAATTGATAAAAACAGTGAGGCTGGCTTGCACGAACGTCATCCCTATGCTATTCAATAGAAGATAGTATACATATTTCAGTCGCTTCAGCCGCCCAAAAGGGCTGAACACCGTGAAGCCCTTGCCTTTGACCGGAGCCGGCGGCAGCTCGGGGATCTGGCAATCCTCCGGGTTTTCACCCACGACCCGTTCACGAATCTCCGCCAGAGACATTCTCTTTTCCGGTGGTGTGGCAGCGTTTTCCGTGCTTTCCATTTGTCCATATCCCTTCTTTAAGGATTTTGCCGCAAGCTAAGACACAGATAGGATCATGAGCACCGGCAGCGGCAGCACCGTGAGCGGCACCTGCCAATACCAGCTGTTGCGCTCCATGGGGCCGCTTGCACCCTCCTGTGAATCCGTAAAAAGCAGTTTGAATGCCACATAGATGCCATAGAACGGCACCAGCAAAAGCCACACGTTGTAGCCCGATTCGCCAATGTCATGGAGCCGCTTGACCGCCGTGACAAACTGAACGGCATACAAAGCCACGGCGAACACGGCGGCCGGCAAGGCCATCCAACCGCTGGTGCCGTTGTTCAAAAACTGTATCATGCTGATTACCATCACCACGATCCCTGCATAGCCAAGCAGGCAAAAATAAAGATACTTCAACCGGTTCAGCCGGTCACCGGGGCTGAAAACAGTGTAACCCGGCTTTTTCAGCACTGGCTCCGGTTTTTGCCGCTTGGGCTCCTTAACCGGCGCCGGCGCGTTGCGGATGTCTTCAAGCGTGATGTTGCGATTCACACGCAGTTCCGGCTGCGGCGCGATGAACTCCCCGCAATAATGGCAGTATCGGGTTCCATCCGGCAGCACGTTGGCGCACTTCGGGCATTGCATGGCAGGGCCTCACATCGATGATATTCAAACAGCATAAAGTCCAACAATGGCGCAAAACAGGGCCTGCCCCTTAATCCCACTTCGTGGGCTCAGCGGTGGCTTCATCTCCGACACGGAGCGTTTCCACCGAAGCAAGCATGAGGGCAATATCCTTGGCATCAGATCCGGAGCGAATCAGCTGGATCGTGATATATTTGCCGTCCTGGCATCCAAACAGATACATATGGCGATACCGGTCACCGTCCATCGTCTGGACAAAATCAACCAAAATAAACTCCATGCCGTTGATTGTGCGCCGTGAGCTGGCCAAGCCTGAGACTTCCCACGAATGGTAGCCCAGCGCGTCAGTCAGAAATTCGGTTTTGCCCACGTTGCTCACCATTTGCTGGATGGCATCCTCGGAGTATTCGGAGAATGAAGGGTCGGTAGTCTCCTCCATTTCCAGCGCAATCAGGCGGCTGCCGTTGAAATCCTGTGCGGCTGTCAGATAACCCTCCAACTTGGCTTCCTTCCACCCTGCAGGAAAGGTCATGCTGATTTGCTGGCTCTGGTTGTAATAATGCAGCGGCTCCGCGTTTTGGGCGGCAAGCGTCTGGGCAACACCTCCGGCCGTCAGGCCAAAATAAACCACCGGCAGCAGCAGGAGCGTCACCGGCACTTGCCAATACCAACTGTTGCGTTCATAGGGTCCATGGGTGTTGATGCCATACTCCGAATCCTTAAACAGCAGCTTGAACGCGATATAGATGTTGTAGAAGGGAACGAACAGCGTCAGGGCATATTGGCCGGGCTGGCCGATGTCGTGAAACCGTTTGATCACCGTGATGATCTGGAGCGCACCCAGAAGGAAGATGATCAGATAATAAAACACGAGCAGCCAGGCGCCATCCGGGCCAGCGGGGGCAAAGTTGATTCCGGCCCTCATCAAAACCTGGGCAATGAAGCTGAACACATAAAAGTAGAAGTATTTGAGCCGTTTCACCCGGCCCTTGGCGCTGAACAGGGTGAAGCCCGGTTTCTTCAGCCCGTCGCCGGCACTGTAGGAATGCGGCACCTCCGCCGCGCCATCGGGCAATTTGCTTCTGATTTCCACAAGAGACGGGCCGGCACCAGGCTGCGGCTGCGGGGAGTCCTGCCGGATGATTTCCGGCTGGACAGGGGCCGGATTGCCGGCAGGCGGGCAGGCGGGCGCTTTTTGGGGCTGGGGTTCGATCTCAGCGCCGCAATAGGGGCAATGCTGCACATTGTCCAGCAGTACGTTGGCGCACTTCGGGCATTGCATGGCAGGTCCTCCCATCGAAATTCAAACAAACGCAAAAGGGCGGCTACGGCGCAAAACATGGCCTGCCCCTTAATCCCACCTCGCCGGTTCTGCGGTGGCGCTGTCACCGATGCGGAGGGTGTCTGCCGAGGCAAGTAACTCAGCCATTCCCTCCTCGTCAGGATTGGAAAGGACCAATTGAAGTGTGATATATTTCCCGTCTTCACATCCAAACAGATACACTTGGCGATACAGGACCCTGTCCTGCTTCTGGGTGAAGTCAGCCACAAGAAACACCATGCCGTTGATTATCCTCTTCGAGCTGTTCAAGCCGGCTACGTTCCAATACTGATAACCCAGCATGTCTGCCAAAAGCTCGGTGTCGCCCACATTGCTGATCATCAGCTGAAGTTCTTCATCGGTGTATTCGGAAAACGACGGGTCAGAGGTAGCCATCGTTTCCAGCGCGATCATGCTGCTGCCGCTGAAATCCCGGGCGGCTGTCAGATAACCCTCCATCCTTACTTCCTTCCAGCCCTCTGGAAAGGTCATGCTGATTTGCTGGCTCTGGTTGTAATAATGCAGCGGCTCCGCGTTCTGCGCGGCAAGTTTCTGAGCGATCCCTCCGGCAGTCAGTCCGAAGTATATCACTGGCAGCAAAAGGAGCGTCAACGGCACTTGCCAATACCAACTGTTGCGCTCATAGGGCCCATAAGTGTTGCCCCGGCCATAAACCGAATCCTTGAACAACAACTTGAGGCCTACATAAATATTATAAAGAGGGATGAGCAACAAGAGCACATGATAACCGGGCTTGCCGATGTCGTGGAACCGTTTGATCACCGTGATGATTTCTACGGTGATAAGCGTCAGCGCGATTGGGAAGTAGAGCAAAAACAGCCAGGCGGTGCCGGGCTGTATGGGCACATGGTCAACGCCGGTGATCATCAACCGTGCTGCGATGGAGAAGCACACAAGGAAGTAGAAATACTTCAAGCGGCTCAAGCGACCCTTGGCACTGAACAGGGTGAAGCCTGGTTGCTTAAAATCATTGTCGGGTTGGTTGTTGTTTTTCGCAGGGCTTTCAGCCGGGTCAGGCCAGTATTCCTTTAACCCCGATTGGGCAGAAACAGGCCTGGCAGCAGCTTTGTTTGGCTTTGCATCAAAATCAAGGCCGCAATAGGGGCAATACCGCATGTTCTCAATCAGATCATTGGCGCACTTCGGGCATTGCATGGCAAGTCCTCCCCGGTTACGCAATGGGGCAAGAATAATGGCGAAATATGGCAATAAAAAGTTAACACGATACCAAAGAACTGTCAATCAAAAAGACGTTATGAATCCATCTTCCAAACCTTGTTGGATTGCTCCAGCCAGCCGTGACGCATGGCGGCCCGCTTTTTTTGGTCCAGGTTGTGATACATGTCATCCATGTCGGTGAATTTACCGATCTCATAGAAGTTAATCTGGCATCTGTTTTTGTAGACGGAGGCTAAGCTGAAATCAATGAGCAGCCCACCCTTGGCCCAATCCAATAGAGCGGCCTTGATTTCACTGCTGATCGGGTGCATTTTCCTGCGCTTGTTCGTGGCAAAGTGCCCGATGATCTTGTTGGCAATGATGTCGCCAAACACCGCCATGTCTTTGCAATAAAGCCGGCAATACCAGCCATCGTCGTGGGCTTGATAGACAAACCGGTTGCCGACGGACTCAAAAAATGCGGTGTGGAGCGGCTTGCCGTAGTGGTTCAAGTAGAGGATCTCCGCCTTTTCCTGCTCGGTGCAGCGTGCCAGACCCTCTTGGCTGGCATAATTCATCCAGTGAAAATTGCCCAGATCATAGGCTCCCTGCCGGGCCAGGTCAGCAATGGCCTGTTCGTCCAGCGTGGTCATAAACATGGCTTTACTAATTGGTTCAAAATAAAGCGGCGGGTCAAGAAACAGAATTCGTGGGATGGGGAAGGGACAGTAGCGGAGGAATTCGGAGAATTCCATGCCGTAATACTCATAATAGCCTTCGTCAACGTTGGCGTTGACATAGAACACATCACGAAGTCTTCTCATGGCAACCCTCACGCAATTATCAAGCTCTCGTCGTATCTTTGGGGGTCCGGGGGTTTGCAAGTTCCGCCTGATGACCGGCGGAAAGCAGCTTGGCGGCAGCGGGCGGGATGTTTGAGGCGGCGCAGTTCCAGGCCACCGAGTTACCGCCGCTGCGAAAAAAAACGAGCCGGGCGATCAGGTCTTGGGAACTTGCCGCCCCCGGGGCTTTTGGTTCCTTTTGGCCGCCAAAAGGAACATCCTTACATTTCCCGCCTTCCATCCAGCGCCCGGGCCAGCGTCACCTCATCGGCATACTCCAGGTCCGCCCCCACCTGCACGCCCTGGGCGATGCGGGTGCATTTTACGCCCAATGGCTTGATGAGCCGGGCGATATACATCGCCGTGGCCTCTCCTTCGAGATCGGGGTTGGTGGCCAGGATCACTTCCTGGATTGTGCCGTCCTTCAGGCGGTGCAGCAGCTCCTTGATGCGGATGTCGTCCGGCCCGCGGTTTTCACTGGGCGAGATCGTGCCGTGCAGCACATGGTATAGGCCGTGGAAGCTGCCGCTGCGCTCCATCGCGCCCACATCGCGGGGGTCGCGCACCACGCACACCAGCGTGCGGTCGCGGCGGTGGTCCTCACAGATGTTGCAGGTTTCGGTGGCGGCATAGTTGCCGCACACAGCGCAGTTGTGGATCTCCTTGCGGGCCCGCCAGATGGCCTCGGCCAGCTCGCGGACTTCTGCTTCGGGCTGCTCCAGGATGTGATAAGCAAGCCGCAGGGCGGAGCGCTTGCCCACGCCCGGCAGCTTGGAAAGTGCGTTCAAAAGCCTTGCCAGCGGTTCGAGAGGCGCCGCCATCAGAACATGCCCGGCATCCCCATGCCGCCGGTGATCTTGGCCATTTCCTGCTCGGCATAGGCCTCAGCCTGGCCCATCGCCTCGTTCACGGCGGCCAGCACCAGGTCCTGCAGCATGTCCACATCGTCGGGATCCACCGCCTCAGGCTTGATCACGATGGACTTCACCTTGCGCTTGCCGGTCACGGTGACGGTGACCATGCCGCCGCCGGACGCCGCGGTGATTTCCTTCTCCTCCAGCTCCGCCTGCACGCGGGCCATGTCCTGCTGCATCTTTTGGGCCTGGCGGAGAAGCTGCTGCATGTTGCCGCCTGCCGGCGGGAAAAATCCTTTTGCCATATTGGTTCCTCCTAGTCTTCCTGTTCAAAGGTGACAATCGCGTCTTTGGGGATCACGGCCATGGACCGGTCGATGAACTGCTGCTGGGCATCAGACCAGCGGTTGACCCGCAAGGTGACCCGCACGGGGCAGCCGGCCACGGCTTCCACCGCCGCCCGGAGCTTGGCCATGCGCTTTTCTTCGGAAAGCATTGTGGCGGCGGCCTTGCTGTCTTCGGTGAACTGCACCACCAGCTCCTCACCGTCAAAGGAAACGGCCTTGCCCTTTTTCACAAAGCCCATCAGCTGCGGCTGCTTTTCCATCTCGCGGAGCACGGCGGCCCAGAGCTTTGCCGGCGGCATCGTGCCCGATGGCGCGATGGGGGAGGGGGCCGGGGCCGGTTCTTCCCTTGCCGGGGCTTCGCGCTGCGCCGGAGGCTCGTCCCACGGCGGGGAGCTGCTCACCGGGGCGGTGCGGCTGCGGGCAGGCGCCGGCTCCACCGCGCCAAACAGGTCCGTCTGGCCCGGCAGGTTTTCCGGCGGCGGCTCGGGGAACCCATCCTCCTCATCAAAGGGGCTGGCGAAATATTCTTGCGGTTTGGCCTGTGCGGGCTTGGGAGCAGGCTGCGGCTCAGGCTCCGTTTCAAACCAGGGGATCTCCGGCAGGCTGTCGGGTTTGAGCGCCTGCCTGGCTTCGGGCTGCGCTGCCGGTTGCGGCGCGGGCTCGCGGGCGGACCGCTGCTCCGCCGGCGCTTCCTGCCTTGGGCGGGGTGCCGGGGCAACGCCGCTTTCCACGCGGGCCTCCAGCCGCTCCACACGGGCCAGCAGCGCGTCGTAGCTTGCTTCTTTTTCCACGCGGCAGCACCGGAACAGCGCCAGCTCCACCAGAATGCGGGGGTTGGCAGCATAACGGAGCGTGCCTTCCAGCTCGCTCAAAAAGCCCAGACACTTCAGAATGTCGCCGGGCGCGTGCCGTCTTGCCTGCTCAGACAGGCGGGCGGCCTCGTCCTGGGAAATTTCCAGCGCGGCGGAGCCGTCTTTCACATAGCTTGCGATGAACAGGTCGCGCATGTGGCGGCACAGGTCCACGGCAAAGGTCTTGATGTCGCCGCCGGAGTCCAGAAACCGGCCCAGCTGCTCCACAGCGCCGGCGGCGTCGCCCGCAAGCAGGCACCCGGCGGTGTCATAGAAAAAGCCGCTGTCGCTGGTGCCCAGCATTTCCAGCACCTGGGCCTTGGCCACATGGCTGCCGTTCAAAGACAGGCACTGGTCCAGCAGCGACAGTGCGTCGCGCATGCCGCCGTCGCTGGCCCGGGCGATGGCTTCCACAGCCTCCCGGTCGGCGGTGGCCCCTTCTTTTTCCAACACGCCGTTGAGCAGCCCGGTCATTTCCTTTGCGCCGATGCGCCTGAACTGAAACTGCTGGCAGCGGGAGAGCACGGTGGGCGGCAGCTTGTGGGGCTCGGTGGTGGCCAGGATGAATACCACATGGGCCGGCGGCTCCTCCAGCGTTTTCAGCAGCGCGTTGAAGGCGCTCACCGAGAGCATATGCACTTCGTCCACGATGTAAACCCGGAAGCGGCCCACCGCGGGCATGTATTTCACGTTGTCCAGCATCTCGCGGACTTTGTCCACGCTGTTGTTGCTGGCCGCGTCAATCTCAATCACGTCCATATTGGCTTCGCCCATCAGCTCCACACAGGGCTTGCAGCGGCTGCAGGCGTCGCCCTGCTGGGGATCGGCGCAGTTGATGGCCCGCGCCAGCACCTTGGCCGCCGTGGTCTTGCCGGTGCCCCTGGGCCCGCTGAACAGATAGGCGTGCGAAATCCGGCCCGATGCCACCTGGCCGGAAAGGGCCTGCACAATGCCCGGCTGGCCGACGATGTCAGCAAACCGCTGCGGGCGATATTTGCGGTAAAGGGCGCGGTAAGCCATGGATGCTCCTGAGGACAAAGTTAGTTACTATAATAAGGGATTTGAGGGGGAAAGGGAAGGGGAGAAATCCCCCCTGTCATCTGCGGATGACATCCCCCCTTGAATTTTTGCCTTCGGCAAAAACAAGGGAGGGTAGGGAGGGAGAGGAGGCTTGCGTCATCAGTTCGGAGCGCTCCCCACCCTCCCTTGTCATCGCGAAGCGATGATTCAAGGGGGGATGTCACGTGAGTGACAGGGGGTACCCGCAGGCATTGTATAAATGGGCCGGTACAGAGCCCGGCCCCTACATTGACCACCATGCTCAGATTATTTCATCTCGATGAGACCCCTGACGAGGATATTGATTACCCCCTCTCCCAATCCCATGGGAGAGGGGGCAGGGGGTGAGGGTTGAACCAGGGGGGATTTCACACCCACCCCACCTCTTCTTTGTTGATCCACCGCACGCAGTCGTCCAGTGTGGCTGCGATGGGCCGGGGCGCATAGCCCAGTTCGGCGCGGGCCTTGGCTGAGGAGATGTTGCAGTTGGAAAGCAATGTTTGCAAGGAGTAGGGCGTGAACGTGGGCGTGGTGCGGCGCAGTTTGGCCCAGGCTTCCGCAAAAGGCGCCACGGCCTTCAATAGCCACAGCGGCGCGTTTCGGCGGGGCGGGGGGTATCCGCAAAGGCGGGACACGATCTCAAACAACTCCGCGATCGAGATGCAGCTGCCGCCCAGGATGTAGCTTTCGCCGGCGCGGCCCCGCTCCGCCGCGAGCAGAATGCCGGCGGCCACATCGCGCACATCCACAAAGTCATACTTGCCGCCAAACTTCATCGGGTATTTCCTGCCGATGAGCCCTTTGAGCATTGCGCCGGTGTGGCTGTTGCGGAATTCATAGGGCCCGATCACGCCGGTGGGGTGCACGATCACCACATCCTGGCCCGCCGCCGCGGCCTGCCGGGCAAGCAGCGTGGCGCTGGCCTTGGTGTGGGCATAGTCTCCCAGCACGCGGCCGGGATCCACCGGTGTGGATTCGTCAATGGCCCCGCCGCCTTCCGGCTCGATGAAGGCGTGCACCGAGCTCACATGCACAACCCTGCGCACGCCGGCTTCTTTGGCAGCGCGGAGCACATTGGCGGTTCCCTGCACGTTCACGCGCTCCATCAGATCGCGCTTGCCGCGCACAATGGAGATCACACCGGCCAGGTGAAAGACGAGCCTTGCGCCGCGCAGGCTTTGCAGCACGGCGGCGTAGTCAGTCACATCGCACACGGCGAGCTCCACCAGAGAGCCTTTGAGCGACTCCAGTGTTTCTCCCGGCGGCACCAGCACGCGGATGCTTTCCGATCCATTGAATTTTTGCAACAATTGTCTGACCAGCACATTGCCAATGTGCCCGGTCGCTCCGGTCACTGCGATCATGCGAACTCCACCTTTCACGGAAACATGAATTGGATGATGGCTGCTTTGTGGCAAATCGCATGGCAATGCAAGCGGAGCGGCAAAGGATAAAAAATGAATGATTGCTCTATATCACATGGTTTATTATACCACATCATGCGAAAAATCACCATCAATTTGAGAGGAAAATCTGCGCGCAGCTGGTGCATCAACAGCGGTTTTCGCCAAATTGGGCCGGTTCACCGCGCCATCCACAGCCTTTCAACAGCAAAAATGCCCATCGGCCATGGGCCGGGCCACGTTTCTCACAGAGCTGTTGAAAAACGTTGGCGCGGTTGTGACCGCAAGGCATCAACAACTTGAGCAAAACAGTGCACAACCGGCTGGGTTTTGGCCGGTTTGGGTGTAACAACCGCCGGTTCGGGCGGCAAACAAATGCCGGCGATGCGCCTGGCCGGGGGCACAGGCACAAAAAGACGGTTTCATACACAACCATCCACACCCGGAGGCATCGGAAAAGAGCCCGCGTGGTCAGGCCGCAAACGGGTTTCCAACAAATCCACAAGCCCTACTAGGACTACGATCATATCTATTCAGCAGCAGTCTCACATATGCGCGGATACATTCCCGGTTATACATTTCCGGTCAGTTGGCAACAATTGTCATAGAACCCCGGGAGGAGAACGGACACATGAGACAGATCATTGAAGCCATACAGGACTGGATGGATCGGGCGGAAGACTACTTCCGCACCGTGCTGGCAGGCTTCCGCTTCCGCCAAGACGGGCCGCGCCGCGGCATTTCCGAAGTTTCGGCGGAAGAGGATTACACCGAGGAAGCGCTGCGGGCGCTGGAGGAGTGGAAGGCCGCGGAATGCTACTTCAACAGCATCCAGGATCAGGATCTGGTGGAGTACGCGCTCTATGAGCTGGAAGCGGCCAGGCGTAAATATGAATACTTGATGCGCAAGCTCCGAACCGGCGACGCCGCCTGGGAGGGGCGTTATGGCCGGGCCCGTAGGCCCTCGCCGCGGGAGATGTGAAACAGCGGGCTGTCAACGGATGAACATGGTATAGCGGCCCGCTCTCCGGCATAGGATTGACCGGAGGGGATTGCAATGGAATTTCCATACATGCTGGTGATTGCCTATGTGGTGGGCCTGGTGGTGCTTTACCTGGTGGGCTGGCTGCTGCTGGTGCCGATGAAGTTTCTTTCCAGGCTCATGCTGAACGCGCTGGCGGGGGGCGTGCTGCTGGTGCTGCTGAGCATGATGGGCGGGCTGTTTCAGCATGAGGTAACCGTCAATGTGTTCACGGCGCTGATGGCCGGTTTTCTGGGCGTGCCCGGTGTGGCGCTGGTTGTGGTGCTGCCGCTGCTGCTGTGATGAAAGGCACGGAATTTGATGCAATCAAGGAACAAAAAGATTGATAAAGAGTTAACACAGCATTATACTATAATAAGAAATTATTACAAAAGAACAAAGGAGATTGTCATGAAGAAAGTATTCATCCTTCTTGTTTCAGCTCTGTTGCTCTTTTCTCTTTCCGCCTGCAACATTGTGAAAGAAAAAATCGATGACGCCGTGAAGAGCGCCTTGGCAGACGCATCGCTTGCCCCGGTGGAAACAGCTCCCGAAAAGACGTCTCTGGCTCCTGAAATCGTGACAGACCCGCTGACCACGGTGGATCCCAATGACACCGTGTATGAAGCAGACATGGATGTGAAAGACGGCCACACCGATCTGTGGAAGGAAGACATCCCGGCTTATGTGCCCCGGTTCGAATACGGTGAGTATCTGCCGGATGAATCAGGCAAGCTGGAGTACAACGGCACCGCGGTGATCTCCTTGCTCTACAAGGGCGTGACGATGGCAGATCTGAAAGATTATTCGCAGAAAATGAAAGATTCCGGTTATGCAGACGTCTCCTATGCCGAGGCCAGCGGAAACGCCGCGGTGACCGGCACCTATAAAAAAGACGGTGTGGAGTCTGCCATCCTGATGTCGCTGGACACCGGCGCGGACAAGTGCACCCTCGTGATCACGGTGACGCAGAAATAAGCTTGAGCGAAACCCCCGAAGCGCAACAACCCCGGCCGGAAAACCCGCGCCGGGGTTTTCCTTTTCTTCCAGCGGCATGATACAATGG
>JAEYYW010000123.1 GCA_023428265.1 Bacillota bacterium
CCGGCGGCTGTTCCGCACCACCGGCCTTCTTCTTGTAGTTTTCCAGGAAGCTGTTGTTGCCGTCCATACCTTGTTCCTCTCTAGTTGGTGATATCCCTCTTCTTGAAAACAATCATTGCCGCAGCCATCGCCGCAGCGGATAACCCGATCAGGTAGCCAATCCCGAGCGGCACACTATAAACAGCGCCGTTCTGTATGGCATATTGGATGCTGGAGCTGCCGGTGAAGAACGCAGACAGGTCCACATAGGGGATCGGCGTATAGGCCAGCCACTCCATGTTCATGTTGAACGCAAACATCGTGGTCACGATCAGGCAGCCCACAAACAGGATGATCGGCACGGCGATGGACACAGCCGTGTTGCGCACCAGCACCGACATCATAAACGCCACGGTATAGCCGAACAGGATCGGCAGCAGGCAGGCGAGCATCCGTGGCAGATAATACGCTACGAACGGGATCTCACCGTTGATTGAGTAGTTCGGGAAGCCATAATCGGCAAATCCGAAGCACAGACCGTTGGCAATGAAGTTCAGTGCCACGCCTGCCAGATACATGATGAGCAGCACGATCAGAGCACCCACGAATTTGGCGGCAAGAATCTTCAGGCGGGTCTTGGGCCGGATCATCAGCAGGCGCACCGTGCCCTGCTGGAACTCGCTGGCGATCAGCCAACCGCCCAGCAGCACGCCGAACAGCGTCACGAAGGTTGAGTAATACAGAAACCCGGTGGTGCGGTTGCGGGAGCCGGAGTTCACATACTTCATGTCAGGCTTGCCGGCTTCCAGAGAGTTCTCGGCGATTTTGATGATGTCGTTAAAAGAGTTCCTTTGCTTCTGGATCTTGTCCAGATAGCGCTGGTAGGTGCCGTATTGCTGCTTGTAGCCGGGCTGGCGGTTGAACTCCTCCTCGGACACAGGCGTGGTATACATGAGCTGGTTGCGATAGTTTTCCACATCGTTGAGTGCGGTGTTCTGCCAGATTTCCTCACCGGGCACAATGCGCTTCCGCTGGCGGAACTCCAGAATCGGGATGCTGTTTTCCTTGATGTTGGTGATCTGCTTTTTGATCTCCTCAATCTGCTGGTTCAGGATGTCTTCCTGATCCGGATTTTCGGTGATGTTTTTATTCAGCAGCTCAATGTTGTCTTCAAAATCCTTGATCTGCTTGTTGAACTGGTCAATGCGCAGTGTGATGTAGGCGTCGAAGTCGTTATTCTCCACCACATTGAACAGTTGGGCCAGCGTGTCCTCCGCTTTGGAAATGGCTTCCAGGCGCTGGGCAGCCGTGGGCTCCAGATACTTCTTTCGCAGCGCTTCGTTGTCAAGCCCCCTCCGGTAAGCCGCAACCTCCAGGAACACCTCTTCGGAGACCGTGCCCACCCGCTCAAACAGGAACTTGTCATACAGGCTGTCTGAACCGTTCCACGCAAGCTCGGTCCGATAATCCTTATAAGTGGTGATGTTGCGGGCAAACCGCAGGTAGTAGCCGATTTCCTCGTCAATCAACGACTGCACCACGTCCAACGTCTCCGGATGCACAAAGCGGCCGGTGTCGGTCTCCAGCATCGTTTTTTCCTGCTGCAGGCCCTGCAGATTCCAGTAGTAGGGGTTGTCACCGGTGATGGTGACGCCGTCAATTTCGATGGGCGGCTGGCCGCTGTCACCGCCGATGTCCTTGCTGTAGTAGATCGCCGGCATGGGCCTGACAATGATATCGCCCTTGTCTTTGTTGATCGCCTCGGCAATCAGCGTGCCCACGGGGATCAGCACGCTCATCGCCACCACGATAATGCCAATGATCAGCAGGAATTTGGAGCGCAATATATTGGTGATCTCAAATCTCACCTGTTTTAAAAACTTCATCGTCTTATTCCTTTCCCGATGCTATCGGATCTGGTTTTTGGAGCCGGTGGTCATCGAAAGGAAGTCCTGCTCCAGCGTGCGCTGCTTCTGGTTCACGGCATACAAATCCACGCCCATGCCCACCAGCGCCTTGACGATCGCAGGGATTTCGCTGCGCGTCATCACCAGGTCCACACCGCCGTTGTCCATCTCGCAGTTAGCCCCGAGGCTCTTGAAATAGACCAGCGCCCTGTCGTTGTCACTTGTGATGAAGTGATAGCTGTATACTTCGTCTTCCGGCTGCTCGGTGACTTCGCTCATCGTCTTTTCGCCAATCATCACGCCATTGTCGATGATCACGATGCGGTCACACATCAACTCCATCTCTGAAAGCAGATGGCTGGAGATGAACACGCCCACGCCGGCTTCCTTGGCAAGGAACTTCAGCAGGTCGCGCAGCTCCTTGATGCCGATCGGGTCCAGACCGTTGGTCGGTTCGTCCAGCACCAGCAGCTTGGGGTTGTGCAGCAGCGCCTGGGCGATGCCGATGCGCTGGCACATGCCCAGCGAATAGGTCTTCACGCGGTCGTTGATGCGGCCGGACATCTTGACGAGCTTGACCACGTCGTCGATGTTCTTTTCATCCACACCGTCATACATGCTGGCGAAATACTCCAGATTCTGCCGGCCGGTGAGCCTTTTGTAAAGGTCAGGGTTTTCCACGATGCCGCCCACGTTTTGCATGGCCGCTTCAAAGTCGGTCACCACGTCATGGCCGCAAATGGTAATCTTGCCCTCCGAAATGCGAAACAGGCCCATGATCATTTTGATCGTGGTGGTCTTGCCGGCACCGTTGGGGCCGAGGAAGCCGACAATCTCGCCGGAGTTGACTGTGAGCGAGATGCCGTCCAGAATCGTCTTGTTCCGGATTGTCTTTTTGAGACCTTCAATTCTTAATAGTTCCACGCTGCATCCTTCCTAACGTATGAAATGCATGTATTATGACGATCCTGTTCTTCGGATTGTTCCATTAATATGAATATTTTACTTCATCATATTTGTTTTTTAAAGTATGAATTACTGGCCGCTGTATCACAGATGATTCCATCATACCACGGATTGTGGATTCATGCCTGAAAAACACTGCTTTTACATCGGGTGCACAGCAGAAAACCCCACCCCCGCAATGCCCGGATATGCCAACGGGCTTTGTGGGAATGGGGTTTGGGCGGGCAGGGATAAGGAGGATCCCCTGGGCCGCCGGTTATCACAATGCGGGTCCCTCGGAGGCAATCGGGTCTTCCCTGAGCGGCTCGCCGGCATGGGAGCTTTGCTCCGCGGCAGGCGAGAGGCTGGCTCCGGCAGCCTCCGGGTGGGCTGCCGCGGGCTTCGCGGGCCGGTGATCGATAGACTGTTGCGGTTTCTGGTATTGGGCCATGCCGGCCTGGATGACCGCAAGCTCCGCCACAATGTCTTTGAGCGGGTTGCGGGCCGGGGTGAAATCCAAAGGGTCTCCCTTCACGCGGGCGGAAACAGGCTCGGGCCCTGTTGCCTGACCCTCCTGCCCCGCAAGCGTGCGGTCCAGCTCTTCCACACGCTCACCCAAGAGCTGGCCGGCCGTGCGCACACGGGCCACCATATCGGCAAGACCGCTGTTCTGCAGCTGGTAGCGGCGCACCTTCTCCCGCTCGGCCTCCAGCAGCGCGGCCACAACGCCGTTTTCCTTCACCACAGCCTCGGCCTTGACCAGAAGGCTGTTGATCGCCGCCCGCATGCGGTCGTTGACGGCCTCCACGGTCTGGTTGTCCTGCATAAGAGCGGAGATGTTTTGCCGGGCCGTCTCCACCTGGGATGTGAGCACGGCGTTTTCCTGTGACAGGAAGCCCAGTTGATGAGTGGCCTCCTCCACTTTCATATCGGCATCGGCGGCGCGGGCCTGGGCAGCCTCCAGCTGGGCAATCATTTCCTGCAGCTCGCCGCGTAGCCCGGCTTCCGTCTGCTCTGCCCGGGCTGCCAGCGCTTCCAGTTGCACCTGAAGCCCCTCCCGCTCGGCGGCAAGGGCGGCCAGCTCTTTTTCAAAGGCCTCCCGCTGCTCCTCACGGGCAGCATCGGCCTCATAAACCAACGCTTCGTTGCGCTCACCGGCAAGGGCGAGGCCGGCCTCCAGTTCTTCCACGCGCTGTTGCAGGGCTGCCACCGCTTCGTCTGACATCCTGGTCATATACTTGAGCTTTTCTTCCAGGCTGCCCCGGTCGGCAAGGAAGCTCTCCGCCACCTGCCGGGCCTGATGGAGCTCCGATTTCAGCTCGTCGCTGGCCGGTTCCGACTCCAGTTGCTTCAGTCGGCTTTGCAGGCCGTCGCGCTCAAAGCGAAGCTGATCCTTCTCCTGCGAGAGCTCCGAAATGCGGGCCTTATAGGTGCGCTCGGCAGTGGCGAGCTGGTTTTTCAGCCGCTCCACATAGGCCGCGACATCCTTCTGCTTATAACCGCCCATCAGTCCGCGCTTCAATTCGGTCAGTTCCTGCTGGCCGGTCTTCTCGCGCAGGCGCTTGAGCTCATCTTCAGGATTCAACACAGTTTCCGGTTTGCTCTCCATGGATCCCCCTCGTTTCTGTTTCCGGCAGCAGCGCCGCTTCCACGGCCAGCGTGCTGCCCGGCGCGATGCCGCAACGGTCAATCGTGCCCACAGGCAGCTCCAGCACCTGCCGCACGCCTTTGATCACCTTTCCCGGCCGCCAGGGCTTCAGCGCCCGTTCCACGGCCATCACGCGGAAATTCGCGTCCAGATATACCACATCCAGCGCCATGCGCATAAAGCACATATGGATGCTGCTGCATGGCATCAGCAGCAGCCCCTCGCCGCACCCCAGCGGCCTGCGGAACATCAGCCCCGCGAAACGCTTCCAGAACGTGGCGGCCAGGCCGATGGAGCCGCCGATCAGCCGGTTGCCGCATCGCATCGTAATCATCAGCCAAACATCCCCTGCATGTTGATAATGCTCAGAACCGCCGGGCCCAGCAGGATGATGAACAGCACCGGGAACACGAAAACCACCAGCGGGAAGATGATCTTGACCGGCGCCTTCATCGCCTTTTCCTCCACCCGTTGCCGCTTCAGGAGCCGCATCTGCTGTGCCTGGGTCTTCAAAACGTTCTTCAATGATATGCCCAACTGTTCGGCCTGGATGATCGCACCCACGAAAGACTTGATCTCCTCCAGCCCGCAGCGCTGCTCAAAGTTGCGCAGCGCCTCGGCCCGGGGCCGGCCCAGCGTGATCTCTCGATAGGTGGCGTTAAGCTCGGTGATCAGCGGGCCCTTGGCCCGCTCGGCCACGCGCTGCAGCGCCGCGTCAAACCCAAGACCGGCCTCCACGCTCACGCTCAGCAGGTCCAGCACTTCCGGTAGCTGCTTCTGGATGGCGAACTTGCGGTTTTTGATTGAGGACTTCAGCAGGAAGCGAAGCACAATCAACGCCGCCGCGGCCCCGATGGGCGCCACATAAAACGAACCCGTCACCCCGCCGATCGCCGTGCCCAGCAGCCCGCCCAACACCGCCGACGCCAGCACCGCCATCAGGCGGTAGACATTGTATTCGGCGGTGCTGCAGCGATAGCCGGCCATCTTCAGGTTGATCGCAAGCTGCGGGTTTTCGGTCTGGGGCATCAGCCCCTCCAGCCGCTTCATCAACCCCAACATCAGGGGCTTCAGGAAGCGCTCGCTGAAAGGCTGGCTCAACTCGCTGGTGTCCTGCTCGTCGGGCCGGCCCATCCGGGCAATGCCCTCGATGCGGCTGCGCAAATGCTCCTGCCGGCTGGCGCCGCGCCAAAGCAGCAGCATCACCAGGCAATAAGTCAACAGGAGCGTTGAGAGCATCGCAAGCTGCAGCATGGGTAGCACACCTCAATATTTGATGTTGACGATCTTCTGCACAATAAAAAAGCCGATGAACTCCATAAACGCGGCCACCGCCAGCAACCCAAGGCCCACCGGCGTGCTGATGAAGGTCATGATATAGCTGGGGTTGAGGATCATCAGCACCGCGATCAGGAAAACGGGCAGCAGCCCGATCACCATGCCGGAGATGCGGCCCGAAGCCGACATCACCTTCACCTCGCCCTTGATCTTCAGGCGGTCGCGGATCGTGATGGAAATATTATCAATGATATCAGCCAAGTTGCCGCCCACCTGCCGCTGGATCAGCACCGCGGAGATGAGCATCCCCAGGTCTTCGTTCTCCATACGGCGCACCATGGCGGTCATCGCGTCCTCCATCGGCACACCCAGCGCCATCTCGCGGACGGTTTTGTTGAACTCCTTGGCGATGGGGTCTGGCATTTCACGGCTGATGCTTTCCATGGCCTGCGAAAACGTGAAGCCGGCCCTCAGGCTGTTGCCGATGATGCCCAACGCGTCGGTCAACTGCTTTTCAAACAGCGCCAGCCTGCGCTTGCGGGCAAAAGACACCACGAGCGGCGGGGTGATCGCGCCACCGGCCGCCAGCGCGAACGCGGTGACCGGGCTGCCGTTAAACAAAAGCACCAGGCCCGACGGCACCACCGTGGCAGCACCCCAGGCCAATATGAACTCCTCTGCCCGCAGCAGGATGCCGGCTGACTCCAGCTGTGAGGCGATCTTGCTGCCGGCCTTGAAGCGGCGGCGCACACCCTCCGGCAGCGCCGACCCCCTTGCCTCCTCCTGCTTTTTTTCGATCTTGCGGGCAAGCCGGCCCACGCGCTCGCTCACGGCAAGCTCCTCGCGCTTGACTGCCGCGAGGATCGCCACGAACAGGCAGAAGACCAGCACACCGGCCAGGATCGCAATCACGAGAGGCATCGGAAGGCTCCTTTCGAGATATCTAAGAATGATTACCCTCTGGGAGAGAACGCCTTGTCCTCCTCTTGAGGGGGATGTCACAACGTGACAGGGGGAGTCTCATTGGATTGGGGGCGGAAACTACTGACTACTGACTACTGACTACTAGTTCTGAAACCACTCATCCCGCACCCCGACGCCGTTGTTCCTCAGCTTTTCAAGAAACTGGGGGCGGATGCCGGTGGCGCGGAAGCTGCCTTTGGAGTTGCCGTTGCTGTCCATGCCCTGCTGGTCATAGACAAACAGATCCTGCAATGTGATCACGTCGCCCTCCATGCCCACGATCTCGGTGATCGCGGTGATCTTGCGGGAGCCGTCTCGCATGCGGGTTTGCTGCACGATCAAGTCTATGGCCGAGGCAATCTGCTCGCGGATGGCCCGGAGGGGCAGATCCATACCGGCCATCAGCACCATCGTCTCCAAGCGTGAGATGAGGTCGCGGGCGGTGTTGGCATGGGCCGTGGTGATGGATCCGTCATGGCCGGTGTTCATGGCCTGGAGCATGTCCAGCGTTTCACCGCTGCGCACCTCGCCCACCACAATGCGGTCCGGGCGCATGCGCAGCGCGTTGCGCACCAAATCGCGGATCGTGATCTGGCCATTGCCCTCGATGTTGGGCGGGCGGCTCTCCAGCGTGACCACATGCATCTGCCTCAGCTGCAATTCTGCGGCGTCTTCAATGGTCACGATGCGCTCGTCTTCCGGGATAAACCCAGAAAGGACGTTCAACAGCGTCGTCTTGCCGCTGCCGGTGCCGCCGCTCACGATGATGTTCAGACGGCCCTTCACGCCGGCCTCCAGAAAGGCCATCATTTTCTGTGACAAGGACCCGAACCGGATCAAATCCTGCGGGGTGAATGGTTTTCTGGAAAACTTGCGGATCGTGATGACCGGACCCACCAGCGAAAGCGGCGGGATCACGGCGTTCACGCGGGAGCCGTCGGGCAGGCGGGCATCCACCATGGGGCTGGATTCATCGATGCGCCGGCCCACCGTGGACACAATGCGGTCAATGATGTTCATCACATGGGTGGCGTCGCGGAACCGGGCCTCGGAAAGCTCCAGCCGCCCGGATTTTTCCACATAAACGCGCTCCGGGCCATTGACCATGATTTCCGACACCTCGGGGTTGTTCAGCAATGGCTCCAGCGGGCCCAACCCCGCCACCTCATCGCAAACCTCGCGGCTGACGCGCAGCTTGTCCGCCCTGGGGATGTTGCTGGCCTCGCGCTCCACAATCGTCTCAATGATGTGCAGCAGCTCGTCCTTGAACTCCTGGCTCTGGTTTCGGTTCAGCGACGACTGGCGCTTGTTCATCATGTCGATGACTTCGGTGTGCACCTTGGCCCTGAGGTCCTGATAATCCTCCACCGGCTGGTTGACGCGCTTTGCCGCCGCGGCGGTTGCCTCGGCGCGCTGCACAATGATTTTTTGCCTTTCCAGCCGTTCCAGAAGACCCATGGAAACCTCCAACTACTTCTTTCTCTCCGGCACCTTTGGCTCGACCTTCGGCGCGGCGGCCAACCCCTTCGCAAACTGCGTGAGTGACCGGGCCAGGCCTGAGTTGGGGGCGCTCACCACGAAGGGCACGCCTTTGTTGAGCGCGGCCACCGCAAGCTTCCAGTCGCTGGGGAACCGGGCCACAATGGGCTGGTTCACAATGCGCTGCACATCCTTCAATGTCACAGATCCATCCACCTCGCGGTTGATGACCATCGTGATCTTGTCGGTCTGCTGCAAAGAGTCCAGCAGGTTCAGGCAGATCTTGGCATTGCGGAGGATCGAGATATCAAGGCCCAGAATGAACAGCACCTGGGCGGAGCTTTCAATGGCGGTGAGCACGCACTCATTGAGCATGGGCGGCGTGTCAATGATCACATAGTCGTAATAGCCCTTCACGGCGTTGATGATGCGCTCCACATGGCCGCCGGTGACCACATCGGCATACTCGGGGCTGTTGGGGGCGCAGAGCACATGCACGCCGGAGGAGTGAAGCACCATGTAGTTGCGGATTGTGTCAATGTCCAGGTTGATATTGTCGCGCACAAGCTCGGCGATGGTGTCTTTTGCCTCAATGTCCAGAAAAACGCTCACGTCGCCGAACTGCAAATCCAGGTCAATCAACGCAACCTTCCGGTTCATCTGGGCCAGCTTCACAGCCAGGTTTACGGCGATCGTGGATTTGCCGATGCCGCCTTTTGTGCCAAACACGGTGATCACCCGGTTGATCGGGCCGCCCTTGCGCTTTTCATTCAAAGCGCCCAGGTGCATGTTGCGGCGGGTGTGGGCGGCAAACACGGCATCCTGCAGCACGGCGCCATTGTCCGGCCAGCCCACCAGGTTGGTGGCTCCGGCGGCCAGCGCCTTCTGCAGGCTGTCCACATCCAGCGACTCGGCGACCATCAGCACGGCGCAGCGGGGTTTGCTCAGATAGATGCGCTCGCACAGGGCAAAGGCGTCGCTTTCCCCCTCGCCCATCAGGATCACGGCCACATCCGGATCCATGCTCTCCACACGGTCCAGCGCCGTGGGGCCGCTTTTGACCTGCTGGGCGCTGCCGATGTCCGGCGCCGCCAGCATGGCCAGCAGCGCCGCGCGCCTTTCGTCCGATCTTCCAATCACCAAAACCTTGATCTTCAAGACAATACCTCTTGTCTGCCGGTTATCTTGTATATACCCGTTTTTCAGCGTGTTTCTCTGCTGATTTTGCGGTAACCCGTCACTTTTTAGGGCTTGCCGCAGGCGTGGGGGTTTGTGCGGGTGCGGGGCTGGCTGATGGCTGCGCCGTGCCGCCCGCCTCCTGGCTCGCCTTGGGGCTGGCCGTGGGGCCCGGCGTGGGGGCCAGCTCACCCAGCAGCGTGAGGATCCGGATGTCGTCGCTGTCTACCAGATTGGCCACGGAGACGCCTTCCAGATCGGGCATGTCCGTGTCACCGGGTGTGCGCAGCATCAGGCGCACAATCCCCTTGGCCAAGATCAGGTTGAGCCGCAGCGCCTGCTCCGGCGTGACCGATAATGTGACGGTTTCCACTACAGTGGGCGCGATGTCAATCAGCTCGTCACGCTTCATGTTCTGGCCGGTCGCGAGCACCTCGACATCCTGCAGCAGGATCATCGAAAACGAAAGCTTCATCTCCTGGCTCTGGCCGGATGAGGGTGCGGAGGAAGCAGTCTGCTGCGGCTCCTCGGTGCTGTTTTTGCGGTCCAGCTGCCTGCTGAACTCCTCCGGTGACAGCACGGAGTCAATGTCCACGATCGCCATCACATCCACACGGTCCTTGGGCTTGATGAAGCCCGCCACGCCGGTCACCTGATCCACCGGCACAGTGATGGCGCGCATGCCCTTTTCCACCGTATAGGCCAGGCTGCTTTTGGAAAGCTCGGCTTTAAACACCGTGGCCGTGAGCACCTGCTGGCCGGCGGAAACGTCGGTGCTGCTGATCAAGCCCACCACGTCCTCCTTGGCGGTTGCAGCACCGGGCAAGACCGCCTCCTCCGGCAGCTGCTTGATCGCCAGCATGCCGTCGGTGATCGCCTGGCCGGCCTTGATCTCCGAAGCCGCCACAACAACAGGCTTGCGCTGTACTGTCTCCGGCTTTTTCAGATCCACCAGATACAGATAGAGCGCCAGGGTGGTGAACAATGCGGCGATGACCGCGATGATGCGAATGCGTTTCACGGGTTTTCTCCTTGTTGCGGCGCCGGAGATGGATCTCCCCGGCTCGCCCAATCATCTGGTGAGTTTCACATACTTGGGGGGCAGGCACTTCAAATCATCAATGCTTCCTTTCACAGTGATGGTGAAGTCGCTGCCGTTCATGTTCACCCGGTCGGCGATGACCCGGCCATTCACCGTCTGGTGGGAGCCGTTCATCACGATGGAGCCGTTCGGCGCGTAAAGGATGCCCTCCACCGTGGAGCTGGATCCGTTGATGTAGATGCTTCCGGTTTTGGAATAAATGCAAACCGCGTCACTGGTGGAGATGTTCTGGCTGCTTCCGTTGAATGTGATTGTGCCTGTGGCAAGCAGGCACCCGACACCTTTGAACCCGCTGCCGTTGATTGTGATATTGCCCTCCACATAAATGGGCTCGTTGACATCTATCGAACTGCCGTTGAAGGTCTTGTTTCCAACGTAATAATTGCCGGCCGCTTGCGCCTGCATCTTGATCGTTTCGGAAAAATCGGGCATGGAGATATAGCTGGAGTTTGGATAGCGGTGGGGTATGTCGATATGACTGCCGTTCACCGAGATCGTGCCCATCGCCTCGCATGCCCCGGTGATTATGAGCCTGGAGCCGTTGGCGTAAAAATCGTTGTTGGTGTGCACGCTTCCCGTAATGTCATACTGACTGCCGCTCAGCGTGAAGCTGGTCGTTTTGCTGCCGGAGAAAATGACATAGTTGAACGCGTCGCCCAGACTGGAGATATACGCCTTGGCCGATGTGGTCACAACCTTTGAATCCAGGCCAAGGATGCGGGCAAACGTGTAGTCCACTTTCTTGTTGGACTTCACAACCACCGATTTGTTGCTGTCTTCAAAGGTCACGGTGACGCTGGAAGGGGAAAAGCCATTGAGCTCCACATAGTGCTCGGCGGTTGAACGGGCCTGGCTGGTGTTGGGGAGCTTCTGGGCGGCGGCCAGCGCCGCGGCGTCCACGGCGTTTTGCAGCTTCTGCCGCTGGACCATCACATTGCCGGTATCCAGCGCCACGGCGGCAAAGCCAAGCAGCACCGTGGCCATCACCGCGTAAATGACCATCGTGGAGCCCCTGTTGTTGCGAAGCGCTGCAAACAATTGGTCCACTCCTTCCCTGTCACTCCACCTTCATGATGCAGGTGGAGGTGGTCGTGTAATCCTGGTTACCCAGGATGATCTGCGCCATCGGCGTCAGCAATGTGAACGTGTAGCGCACGGTCACTTTCACATCCCCGGCGGAGGGGTTGGTAGGGCTTGTCAGCGTGGTGGAAACGCTGATGCCGGGGCGGGAGTAGTCCGGCGAAACGGACAGCACGCGGCTGCGCACCTGGGCGGAATAGTTGGAGTCGTCGGCCACCACCGTGCCCAGCCGGGCCCCCTCGCGGGAGGCGTTTTCCACCACCAGCTTGTTGGCGATGATCCAGCCAAAGTCGGCAATGCCGCAAAACAGCAGGATGAGCACCGGCAGCGCCAGCGCCATTTCCACCAGCGACTGGCCTTTGCGGCATTTCAGACGGGAAACCAACCAGTTTGCCACGGGGCTCATCCTCCTCTCTCTGCAATTCCGCGGAGCCTGCTGCCCATCGGCCTCAGGCCCCGCGGTTCCAGACACAAGCCATGTTCCGGTTGTTTGACTAGCTGGCGGCGGGGGCGTTCAGGTTACCGGCGATGCCAATAAACAGCTCCCTGATCTTGGGTCCCAGCAGGAACAGGCCCGCAATGGCCACCACGGCCACCAACGCAATGATCAGGCCGTATTCCACCATGCCCTGGCCTTCCTCGTCCTTCATCGTGCAAGCAAGCAGGTTCTTCTTCATCGGTGTTTCCTCACTTTCTGTTTTCAGGTCGGTTCCCGTGTTTCAGCAGGTCAGCTGGCAGCGGGGGCGTTCAGGTTGCCGGCGATGCTCACAAACAGCTCCTTGATCTTGGGCCCCAGCAAGAACAGGCCCGCAATGGCCACCACGGCCACCAACGCAATGATCAGGCCG
>JAEYYW010000164.1 GCA_023428265.1 Bacillota bacterium
TAACAGCATCGCCATTCCGATCCGTATGCAATTGTCCTGGAAAAGGGTAGACTACCCCCTCAAACTCCCAGAACAGTTGCGAGACGGTCGGTTTGGAACATGCTGTCACGTCACCTCATAATTTTCTGCTGGTATCATAACACAGACATTTCCATCACGCAAGCCATCAAATGGTGCCCGCCGCATTGCGGGCCGAATCCATCATTCCGCACAAAAACCTCACCTCATTTCCTGCATTGACATTCCGCTGAGCCGGATTATAATTGAGTACGATTTTAATTAAGTAAGTAACTTATCTATTGTGGCATGGAGAAATCGTATGGATAATACAGAAGTCGCGAAAGACCTGATGCGGACGTTTCAACAATTTAAAAGGGTCATGAAACCGCCGCCGATGGTCAGAGGTCTTAAGCCCAGCGAGATGGGGCTGCTGTTTCACATTGAGCGGTTTCGTGAGGATGAGAGCAGCGGCGTGAAGGTGTCGGAGCTGTCCGGCCATATGCACGTCACCTCCCCCTCCGTCACGCAACTGGTCAAAACGCTGGAAGACAAGGGCATGGTTGCCCGCCGGATGGATCCGGATGACCGCCGAAGCGTGCTGGTGAGCCTGACCGACAAGGGAGAAGCTGTCACCCGCCAGGCTGAGCAAGGCCTGCAGGCGCTGCTCTCCGGCATCGTGGACCATCTGGGCGAGGAAAAAAGCAAACAACTGATCAGCCTGCTGGATGACGTTTCACAATATCTGTCCACCGCAAACAATCCGTAAAGGAGATTTTTTATGCTCAAGCTTTACCGAAACCTGAAGCCTTTCACGATGCCGATCGTGATCGTGCTGGTCATGGTCTTTCTACAGACCATGGCAAACCTCTATTTGCCCACGCTGATGGGTGACATCGTGAACAAAGGCATCATGATGGGCGACACCGACTATATCCTGCAGGCCGGCGGCACAATGCTCATTTACGTGGCCGGCGGTGTGGTGTGCGCCATCGTGGCAAGCTATTTTACCTCCCGCACGGCCATGGGCCTGGGCCGGATCCTGCGCAACCGCGTGTTTTCCACGGTGGAGAGCTTTTCGCTGCACGAGTTTGACAAAATCGGCACCGCCACATTGATCACCCGCACCACCAATGACATCACCCAGGTGCAAATGGTCACCGTGATGCTTCTGAACATGATGCTGGGCGCGCCGATGACGGCAATCGGCGGGTTCATCCTGGCCTATTCCAAGGACGCGGAGCTCACTCTGGTGCTGGCGGTCGCAATCCCGGTGCTGGTGGCCACAATCGCAGTGCTGGCCACCCGCGCGATGCCGCTGTTTCAGTCGATCCAGAAAAAGATTGACAGGATCAACCTGGTGCTGCGCGAAAACCTGACCGGCATCCGCGTGGTGCGGGCATTCAACCGCATCGGCGATGAGCGCAAGCGTTTCGAGGCCGCCAACGGAGACCTCACCGGCACGTTCATCAAGGTGAACCGCCTGATGGCGTTTATGTTCCCGGCGATGATGATCATCATGAATGTGACCAGCCTGGCCATCATCTGGTTCGGCGCCAAGCGCATTGAGGCCGGCATGGATATCGGCGCGCTCACCGCCTTCACGCAATATGCGATGCAGATCATGTTTGCGTTCTTGATGTTCTCGATGATGTTCATCATGGTGCCCCGCGCCCAGGCTGCCGCCCAGCGTGTGGTGGAGGTGCTGGAGACAAAGCCGGAAATCGTGGATCCCAAGGATCCTGAGAGCCCCCTCAGCGATGTGCGCGGCACAGTGGAGTTCCGCGACGTCACGTTCCGCTACCACGGCGCCGAAAACCCGGCGCTGGCCGGCGTGAGCTTCACGGCCAGGCCCGGCGAGATCACAGCGATCATCGGCGGAACCGGCTCGGGCAAAACCTCGCTGGTGAACCTGATCCCCCGTTTTTATGACGTGGACGAAGGCGCGGTGCTGGTGGACGGCGTGGACGTGCGAAGGATGACGCAAAAGGACCTGCGCGGCCGCATCGGCTTCGTGCCGCAGAAAAGCGTGCTCTTTACCGGCACCATCGCGGATAACATCCGCTTTGGCAAGCAGGACGCTTCCGAAGAGGAAATGGCTCTGGCTGCCCAGACGGCGCAGGCCTCCGAGTTCATTGAGAAGCTGGATGAAAAGTATGATCACATCATCGCCGAAGGCGGCACCAACGTGTCCGGCGGGCAGAAGCAACGCCTTTCCATTGCCAGGGCGCTGGCAATGAAGCCGGAAATCTACATCTTCGACGACAGCTTCTCGGCGCTGGATTTCAAGACCGACGCCAAACTCCGCGCGGCGCTGAAAAAGCAGATCGCCGACTCCACGGTGTTCATCATTTCCCAGCGCGTTTCCACCGTGATGGATGCCGACCGCATCATCGTGCTGGACGACGGCCGCGTGGCCGGCATGGGCACGCACCACGACCTGATCAAAACCTGCGATGTTTACCGCGAAATCGCTTCGTCGCAGCTTTCTATGGAGGAACTGGCATGAGCGAGCACAAGCAGCAAAGCTACAACCGCCCCCCGCGCAGGGGGCCCGGCGGACCCGGCGGCCCAGGTGGCCCCGGCATGGGCATGCCGGTGGAAAAGCCCAAGAATTTCAAGGGCACACTGATCCGGCTGCTCAAATATCTGAAGCCACACCGCACCGCGCTGATCATCGTGTTCTTCTTTGCCATTGCCAGCACGGTCTTCGCCGTGTATGCGCCGATGGTGAGCCGCGACGCGCTGAACGGCCTGCAGCACAGCTTGGTCGCCAAGGGCGTGATGGACGGCATTGGAAAGGCAGAAGAAAACCCACAGGTGCAAGCGGGGTTGAAGATGCAGGGCGTGCCGCTGCTGGCAGACGCCAAAACCAACGATGAGAAGGCTGACGCTGTCAGCAAGTTCCTCGACCTGGCGCTGAAACTGCCCAAGGAGCAGCTGGAAGCCATGGTCAAGGCTGGCGGCGGCCAATCCGGCACGTCGTTTATGGGGTATGACCTGTCACAGCTGGGGAGCGAAGAGAACAAAGATAAGCTGGACACCTTCATTGGTTATATCCGCGAGACCGGCGGCAAGATCATGTTTGACGAGTTAGGCCGGTTCATGCTCCAGCTTCTGGCACTCTATCTGATCAGCGCAGGCTTCACGTTCATCATGCAGTATGCAATGTCTTCCGTGTCGCAAAACACCGTGAAGGTGATGCGCACCGATGTGAACGACAAGCTGGCAAAGCTGCCGCTGAAGTTTTTTGACAGCCGCACCCACGGTGAGATACTGAGCCGCATGACCAACGATATGGACACGATCGCCCAGACGCTGCAGCAGAATCTGACGCAGGTGATCAGCTCAATTGTGCAGATCATCGGCTATATCATCATGATGCTCACGATCAGCCCCATCCTCACGCTGATCGTGCTGGCCACGCTGCCGCTGTATGTGGTGGCCACGATGTTTATCGCCAAGGCCAGCCAGAAATACTTCAAGGCCCAGCAGAAGAGCCTGGGCGAGCTCTCCGGCCATGTGGAGGAGATGTATGGCGGCCACAAGGTGGTAAAGGCGTTCAGCTATGAAGACAAGTCCATGGCCAAGTTCAGGGGCGTCAACGACGAGCTGTATGCCGCCGGCTGGAAGGCGCAGTTTGTGTCGGGCATCATGTTCCCGATCATGAACTTTGTGAGCAATCTGGGCTATGTGCTGATCTGCGTGGTGGGCGGCACCTATGCGGCCAAGAAGGCGCTGGAGCTGGGCGACATCACCACGTTCATACAGTATTCCCGGTCATTCACGCAGCCCATCGTGCAGACCTCCAACATCGCCAACGTGATCCAGTCCACGATCGCCTGCGCCGAGCGCGTGTTTGAGCTTTTGGACGAAGCCGAGCAGCTGCCCGACCGCGAAGACTCTGTGCAGCTGGAGAAGCCCACCGGCACCATCAGCTTCGACCATGTGAAATTCGGCTACAGCGAAGACAAAGTCCTGATGGAAGACATGAACATCCATGTGCAGCCCGGCCAGACCATCGCCATCGTGGGCCCCACCGGCGCCGGCAAAACCACGCTCGTGAACCTGCTGATGCGCTTTTATGAGGTGAACGACGGCGCCATCCGCGTGGACGGTGTGGACACCCGCGACATGAAGCGCGCAGACCTCCGCCACATCTTCGGCATGGTGCTGCAGGACACCTGGCTTTTCACCGGCACGATCCGCGACAACATTGCCTATGGCCGCGACAACGCCACCGAGGAGGAAATCATCGCGGCGGCCAAGTCTGCCCACGCAGACCGGTTTATCCGCACGCTGCCGGAGGGTTACAACACAGTGCTCAACGAGGACGCTTCCAACATCAGCCAGGGCCAGAAGCAGCTGCTGACGATCGCAAGGGCAATCCTGGCCGATCCGGCCATCCTGATCCTCGACGAGGCCACCAGCTCCGTGGACACGCGCACAGAAGTCCGCATCCAGCGGGCCATGCACAACCTGATGAAAGGCCGCACCAGCTTCGTGATCGCCCACAGGCTTTCCACGATCCGCGACGCAGACCTGATCCTGGTGATGAACCACGGCTCGATCATTGAGACCGGCACCCACGAGGAGCTGCTGGCTGCCAACGGTTTCTACGCAGACCTCTATATGAGCCAGTTTACAGGGGCAAAGACGGAGGAGCTGGCAGGCTAAAGCTCCTATCGCATCCAAAAACAGCCGCCGGGGCCATGCCCCGGCGGCTGTTTTGCTGCCGACCAATCAATCAACAAAGCTCAATCTCAATCACCGTATCCGCCGGGTCGGGCAGGGCGCAGTCATGCACCAGCGGGTCGGTTTCGAGAAAGGTGAGTGCGCCGTAGGCATGGATCATCCAGGCTGTGGATTTTTTGATCTCGCTGCTGTCGCTGAGCAGGCGGACTTTCCTCACCCGGTCCGCCTCGATGCCCGGCAGGTGCAGCGGCCCGATCGGCGGCTCGAAGACATGGGCGTAAACCAGATTGCCCTTCCGGGTGTAGCGGCCCCATTCGGGTTTCGGCAACTCTGCGCTGCCACAGCCATAAACGCTGCCGCCGTTCAGGTGCATCCACCTGCCGATGTCCGCAAGGATCTGCAGCGACTCCATGGGGATGTTGCCGCGGGCGTCGGGGCCTACATTCAGCAGCATGTTGCCGCCCTTGCTCACACATTCCACCAGCTTGCGCACGATCATTGACGCGGGCTTGAAGTATTTGTCGCCGGAATGATAACCCCAATTCTTGTTCATCGTGATACAGGCTTCCCACGGGATGGGCTCGCCGCGCTTGTTGGTGATGCCCTCCGGCGGGATGATCTGCTCCGGCGAGGCGAAGTCGCCGCTCCAGGGGCTGGGCTCGTCATTGACAATGGAGCCGAAGCCGTCGCCGCTGGCCTCCAGCCGGTTGTCGATCAGCACGTCGGGCTGGTGGCTGCGAATCATTTTGATGAGATTCTCCGCCTGCCACTTCTCGCCGGTCATGTCGTCGTAGGAGAAATCGAACCACATGATATCCAGCTTGCCGTAACCGGTGCAAAGCTCCTCCACCTGGCCATGCAGGTAGTCCAAATACCGCTCGAAGCGGTGCTCCGCACCTTCAAAGGCGCGGTTGTCGCGCATCGGGTGGTTGCGGTCGCCATAATGGGGGTAATCGGGGTGGTGCCAGTCAATCAGCGAGTAATACAGGCCCACCTTCAACCCCTCGGCGCGGAAGGCGTCCAGGTATTCACGGATCAGGTCGCGTTTCGCCGGCGTGTTGGTGGCCTTGTAGTCGGTGAGCGCACTGTCAAACAGGCAGAAGCCGTCATGGTGCTTGGCTGTCATCACGGCGTATTTCATGCCGGCGGCCTTGGCTGCCCTGGCCCACTGTTTCGGGTCATAATCCACAGGGTTGAAGCTGTCAAAGAACTGCTGGTAGTCCTCATTGGAGATGCGCTCGACGCTGCGCACCCACTCGCCCCGGGCCGGCGTGGCATAGATGCCCCAATGGATGAACATGCCGAACCGATCCTGGCGGAACCAATTACTGCGCTGGAATTTCTCAAACATGGCCATACTCCTCCGGTGGAAATCTGACCGTATTATAACATGGCAGAATTGTGTTGCGGGTAAATGACAAAAGGTTGATGGCGCAAAGCGGATCAGCCGTCAGTGAGCGCCATCGTAAACCGGAGATGGGTGAACCGGAAACCCTGCCGCTCGTAAAAGCGATGGGCCCTTTCCCGCACCCGGTTGGTGGAAAGCTCCATGCATTCGCAGCCCCGCTCGCGGGCCCGCGCAGCCATTTCTTCCACCATCGCCGCGCCTATGCCAGCGCCGCGGCAACTCTCCTCAACCACCAGCTCCACAATCTCCGCCACAGGCCCTATGTGGTGAAGCGGCGAAGAAAACTGCAGGCTTCCAAAGGCGCACACAGCGCCATCCGCCTCCGCAACCAAATAAACAAGCAAAGGATTGGCCAGATTGCTTCTGAACTTGCTGGAAAATGCATCGAACTCATACGTCCGCGGTGCTTCCAGCAGCTCGATGAGGCGGTGCACATGGGGCGCGTATTGCTCGGTGGCCGGGCGGATGGTGGTCATGGCTGCCTCCTGGGTGTATTCACGACGAAAAGCCGCTTTCGATTATCTCACAGATCCGACGATACACGACCGGGAATTTCCTCAGAATCCGGGCGATCTCCTTGCATTTTCCCGCGTCCTGCAAAACCTCGTAGGTCACATTGAAATCACCGCCGGCTGCTTGCAGCTCTTTCTCAATGCTCTCCAACGCCTGATACTCTTGATCCAGAAGCGGTGCAAGTGAAGCCAGGTCAGGATTCAGCTGGATTGCCCGATCGGTGGAGTTCCGCTTGGAGAAAATATTCGTGGCGATGATGCAAATATAGATGCAATAGTACCACCAGCTTGCAATCGCGTTTGTGGCCTCATATTCCTCTTTGGTCATGCGGTAAAAACCGCTTTCCAGCATCCTTGCCCATTGCTCAAACGCGTCATTGCCGAAGAATATCTCATTGTTGTCACATGGTGGAGTGCGCATCAACGCGGGCGCGATTCTCAGAGCGTTCCGATACACTTCCGCGACCGACGGCGCTTCCTTCTTCTCCCCGGCAAACACGAAGGTATACGGCAAAGCATCCTCCAGCGTAAACGCGACCAAATCCGTTGATTCTTCGGTCAGCCTGTAAAAACACTCGCCGTCGTTCTCGTATCCGATAATGCACGAGATCTCGCTGGTCGGCAACACAACATCGTGGAAAACAGAGTAGAATCCTTTGCCGATCACTGGGATGCCCTTGTCGATGTATTCCATGATTTTGGCTTTGACCGCTTCTTTGTCTTTCCGCCAATCCTCCGCGTCAAGATAGGTAAAGCCATACCCGATTGCATCAAAGACGCGTTTGATCAAACCCCTATCAAATTTCGCTTGGGAGAAGCAGGTGCTCCACTTCTCCTTGTTTGTGTTGAACACCTGCACATAGCTGTCTCCGGAAACCGCAGAAAAGAAAAAGTAATCATACTGTTCGTTTTCTTCCCCGATGCACTCCATCAGGAACTTCATGCAGCCGTTGAACACATAATTCTGCCCCTGATAGGGGTATTGCAATGGATGAAACGGAATATGATTGATGAGTGTGCGCGACATGTCGAATCCTCCTTGAATCGTCAGATTGATGGTGAGCGGGCGAAACACTTTCAGTTCAACCCTTCGTTTCCACACACTGGAAGGAGCGACGCCATGAAATCTGGAAAATGCTTTGGAAAAGCTCTCCTGCGTGTCATACTGGTAACGCATGGCAACGTCGATGATCCTGTGTTTTCCCTGGAGCAGCTCCTTTCCGGCCAGAGTCAGCCGCCGGTTGCGGATGTATTCGCCAACCGTCATTCCGGTCACCAGATTGAATATCCGCTGGAAATTCGCGCTGGATGCATACACATGATCGGCCACATCATCCACGCTGATTTCATTGGTGAGGTTATTCTCAATGTAGTTGATCGCAATTGACAGGCTTTGAATCCAATCCATGCATGTGCCTCTTTCGTGTATAGGTTACAACAATCCGAGCGATGAATCATGTCTTATCATGCTTGCTGTTGTCCGATTATCAATATGCTGTGAACGGGACCATCCGAAATGCAAAGCTGCTCGGCAGGCTACGAGATACGATCTGTCATCGGCATTATACGCGATTGCGTTTGCACTGCGCAAGAATTGCCGCACATGCAGACGCAAAAAGCGGCAGGCCCATTGCCTGCCGCTTGCCGCAAGAAACCGCTAAATGGAAAGGCTGTCAAAGGTCAGGCCAAAGGCATCGGCCACGCCCTTGCAGGTGACTTTGCCGCCATAGATGTTCACCCCGGCGGCAATGGCGTCGCTGCGGCGGATTGCCCCCTCCAGATCCATGTTCGCAATCATCAGGCCGTAACGGAGCGTGGCGTTGGTGAGCGCCTGGGTGCTGGTGCGCGGCACCGACCCGGGCATGTTGGCAACGCAGTAATGCACCACGCCCTCCTGCTCATACACCGGGTTTTCGTGGGTGGTGGCGCGGGTGGATTCACAGCAGCCGCCTTGATCCACAGAAACGTCCACAATCACCGCGCCTTTCTTCATGAGCTTCAGGTGATCACGGCGGATGAGCTTCGGGGCCGTGGCGCCGGGAATCAGCACCGCGCCGATCACCAGATCGGTCTCGGCAAGGGCCGACTCCAGATTGGCAGTGTTGCTGAAGAGCGTGCGCACCGCACCGCCCATCACATCGTCGATATAAATGAGCTTGTTGATGTTGGTGTCCATCACGGTCACCTTGGCACCCATGCCCAGGGCGACCTTGCAGGCATTCATGCCCACCACACCGGCGCCGATGATCAGCACCCTGCCCTTTTCCACACCGGGCACGCCGCCCAGCAGCACACCTCGGCCGCCAAAGGGCCGCTCCAGATATTTTGCGCCCTCCTGCACGGCCAGCTTGCCGGCAATTTCGCTCATGGGCCGCAAGCAGGGCAGGTTTCCACCCTCCACGATCGTTTCATAGGCAACGGCTTTCACGCCGGACTTCATGAGCGCCTCGGTGAGGGCGCGGTCTGCAGCCAGGTGCAGATAGGTGTAGAGTATCATGCCATGGCGGAAGAACCGGTATTCGCTTTTCAGCGACTCTTTCACCTTCACGATCATGTCTGCGGTTGTCCACACCTGCTCAGCGGTGTCCGCCAGCTGTGCCCCGGCGGCCTCATACTCTCCGTCTGCATAACCGGCGCCCAGCCCGGCACCTTTCTGCACAAGCACCTCGTGGCCTGCATCCACATATGCCCTCACGCAGTTTGGCGTCATCCCCACGCGGTACTCATGGTTCTTGATCTCTGTAACGGTCCCAATCCTCATGCACATGCCTCCCAACCGATATCAGTCAGTGGCGAACCCAAACAAAGCCCGCCAGAATTCCGGGAGAACAACAAGGGCGGGAATCTCTCCCCGCCCTGTCTTCTTTGGTATATTATTCTTCGCCGTCCAGCTCTTCCACGGCCAGCTCGACCTCATCCTCATGGGCCGCCTGATCATGCATAGCTTCACGGATGGAGAGGCTGATGCGCTTCTCCGCCGGGTTCACGTCCAGAATCTTCACCGGCACAATCATGTCCGGCTGCAGCACGCTCTCCACCTTGTCGATGTGGTGATCGGCCACCTGGGAAATGTGCACCAGGCCATCCAGACCGGGCTCCAGCTCCACAAAGGCGCCAAAGCTCACAATGCGCACCACTTTGCCCTGCACGACGTCGCCCACATGATAACGCTCGGGGGCAAGGTCCCAGGGGCGGGGCTTGGCCTGCTTGGCGCTCAAGGACAGGCGCTTGCGCTCCACATCCACCTTCAGCACCATCACGTTGACTTCCTCGCCGACGCTCACAACGTCACGGGGGTGCTTCACGCGGCCCCAGGCCAGATCAGTCACATGCACCAGGCCATCCACACCGGCAACGTCTACAAACGCGCCGAAATCGGTGATGCGGCGCACGGTGCCCCGGGCGATCTCGCCCTCATGGCTCTTGAGCATTTCCCAGATTTCGACTTCATGCTTCTGCTTTTCGGCTTCCATCACGGCGCGGCGGGATGCGACCACGCGGTGGCGATGCTTCTCCACCTCGATGATCTTGAGATCCATCTCCTTGCCGAGATATTCCGTGATGTCTTCCACATAACGGGTGTCCAGCTGGGAAGCCGGGATAAAGGCACGCACGCCATAGACGTTGGCGATCAAGCCACCCTTTACGACCTGCTTGCCCACGCCCTTGACGGCGTTGCCGGCTTCAAAGTCATCCATGATCTGCTTCCAGCCACGGCGGACTTCCAGGTTCTTCATCGACAGCACGACGTTGCCGTCGCCGTCGTTGATCTTCAGGATCTCCACCTCGAGCTCGTCGCCCTCATGGGCTTCCTGCAGCAGGTTCACGTTGCTGTCAGACGAAAACTCGTCCTTGCTGATGACACCGTCGGCCTTGTAGCCGATATTCACGCACACCTCGTCAGCCGTCACCTGCACAACGGTGCCCTTGACAACCTGACCGGGGCGGATGGTCCGCATCGTCTTTTCAAAGGCTTCCTCGAAGCTGTTGCGCGGCTGGGCGGGTGGTTCTGCTACAGGGGCCGCTTCGGCCGACTGCTCCGCGGCCACGGCCGCTGCATCCGGCTCCGTCGCAATCCCGGCTTCAGGGGCAGCCTCATCGGCTGGGGCCTGTGCCGCAACAGGCTCCTCCGCGGGCGCTGCCTGCTCCACCTGGACTTCCATTTCCCTGTTGTCCATCTCGCTCATGTTGTTGTAAACCTCCTCGATGATCCAATCCGGGGTTGAAGCCCCGGAAACAATTCCTACTGTCTTGCACCCGGAAAACCCGCCTGCCGGCAGCTCCGCGGCACTTTCCACCCAGATGGTGTTGGGCCGGGCCTTGCGGCAGATCTCATAAAGCTTCCTGGTGTTGGAGCTGTTGCGCCCGCCCACCACAACGATGCAGTCGGCCTGACGTGCCAGCTCTTCCGCCTCGCTCTGCCGGTCGGCGGTAGCATTGCAGATGGAAGGATAAACCTCCAGCTCGGCAACCTTGCCCCGCAGCAGCTCCACAAGCCGCTCCCACCGGGTCTGAGGGGTGGTGGTCTGGGCGACCACGCAAGCCCGATCCATCTGCGGCAGCGCCGCAACATCCTCTTCGGTGCTCATAATGTGGGCGGAGTTTTCGCACCAACCGTTGATGCCCTCCACCTCAGGGTGCTCGCGCTCGCCGATGATGATAACCGGCACGCCGCGGCTGTGGCACTCGTGGGCTTTGTTTTGGATGCGCTTGACACAGGGGCATGTGGCATCCACCACAATCAGGCCGCGGCGCTCGCACTGATCCAGCACTTGCCGGCTCACGCCATGGCTGCGGATCACAACGGTGGCGCCCGGCGGGATTTCGTCCAGCCGCTCGGTGGCCTGCACACCCAGCCCCTTCAGCCGGCCCACAACCTGGTCGTTGTGGATGATCGGCCCCCAGGTGTAAACTGGCTTGCTGCCGTCGGCGCATTGAAACACCATATCGACCGCCCGGCGAACCCCAAAGCAAAAGCCGCCCTTCGCCGCCCTGACAATGTCCAAAGTTCCACCTCTATCAAGTATATACTATGTGTTCACAAAATTCAAATACTATTAAACTTTGTGATTCATGGGAGATGCTGGCAGAGACGGTTACATCAGTGCGCTCAACGCCTCCAGCACCGCGGCAGTGGCCTGCTCGGTGGTCTCGCTCCTCACGCGGCCGCCGGTTTTCAGGGCAGCCAGATCCACCGGCGGGCCCACGACAATCCGGATGGGGCGAAAGGGCTTGAACCGGTCCGTCATGTGGTCAAAAAACACCGGCACCACCGGCACGCCGGACATCAGCGCGATATAGCCCACGCCGTTGTTGAACTTCAGGAGCGACCCGTCAAGATTCTTGTTGCGGGTGCCCTCCGGAAAGATCGCGAAAATGTCACCGCTTTTGATCACGTCCAGCGAGCGCTTGATCGCGCCGATATCGGCGGTGCCGCGCTTGACCGGAAAGGCGCCAACCGTGCGGATTACCCAGCTGACAAAGGCATTTTTCTCAAAAAGCTCGCTCTTGGCCATAAACACGGTGCGGCGCGGAAGCAGCATCCGCGGGATGAAAAACACCTCCCACATCGAAATGTGGTTGGCTATCACAATGAAGGAGCCTTCCTTGGGGAAATGCTCCCGACCCTGCACCCTGAGCGGGTAAACGAGCGCGGTCAGCAGCACGGCCAGAAACTTGCCGAAGGCGTAAAAAGCGCGTTCGTACCATTTTAATTCCGCTGATGTCATTGGCCCTGCCGCACCCTCCGTATCACAAGATCAACGGCCTGCTCCGCCGTCAGCTGCGTGGTATCAATCACCTCGGCGCCTTCTGCCACCCGGAGCGGTGACGCGGCGCGAGAGCTATCCTGCAGGTCGCGCTCCTCAATGTCGCGCATGCACTCCTCAAGGCTTTTGCAGCTGCCACGGCCTTGCAGCTCCAGCAGCCTGCGTTGGGCGCGGGCTTCCACGGACGCCGTCACAAAGAACTTGTGCTGCGCCTGCGGCAGCACATGGGTGCCGATGTCGCGGCCATCCATCACCACGCAGCGCCGCCCGGCAATGGCCTGCTGCAGCGCCACCAGCCGCCGGCGCACCGCCGGCCACTGGCTCACGTCGGAGGCCGCGCGGGAGACTTCCGGCGTGCGGATCAGAGCCGTAACGTCTTCCCCGTCCAGCAGCACCGTCTGCATGCCGTTTTCCACCAGCACCGACACATCGGTGCCTTCGGCCATGGCGCTCACAGCCCCCTCGTCCTGCGTGGGAATGCCCTGGCGCAAAGCCTTCAGGCCCACGGCGCGATACATCGCGCCGGTGTCCAGATAAGTGAAACCCAGCCTCGACGCCACAGCCTTGGCAACGGTGGACTTGCCTGCCCCGGCCGGCCCGTCTATGGCAATTTGGATTGCGGCGGTCTGGTTCTGTTTCTGCTTTTGATTGTTTTCCATCATATCACACGGTGCCCCAGGCCAATGGCGTTTTCATTCAGGTGCAGCAAGCCGATGCCGGTGAAGATGCACACGGCCAGATGGTCCTCGTGGCGGGCAATGCCGATCTTGCCGCCGATGTTAAGCCCGATGGCCTTGGGCATGATCTGCGAGAGCGCCTCACGGGCGGCGCCGGCCACGGCGCCCTCCTCGTTGTGGTGGTCGCCAATGATGCCTTCGCGCTTGGCGGCCACAACGGCCCGCTCAATCACTTTCATTACCGAGGAAATAAACTCACCGCCATAGTCCACGGCGGCCGACTGGATGGCCATGTCGCGGTAGCGTTCCTTCAAATCCTTTTCTTCCTCACGGGTGTGGGAGAGGCTCAGCAGCACCGCGGCGCGGCAGACCTCCCGGCTGATCGATTCGCTCAAGGGCGTTCCTCCACGAAAGTGTTGTTATGCGGGGCCGGTGATTGTAACCAGGATGCTCTCCGGATTGATGTCCACGGCTGTGATGCCCGTGTCCGCAGCGTCATATTCGGCGCGAACCGGAAGCGTATGGGTGCGGGCATCAAGGCCCGACGCATCCACAGTGAGCCTGATCATGGACGCCTTTAGCTTTGGTGCAAGCAGCTCCGGGCAGGTGACTGTGACCGTTGTGAGAAGCAGCTTGGTGTCCACCTTGAGGCCGGAGCCCAGGTTCAGCACCCGCACCTGCTGATCGGGGAACGTGACCGTGGTCATATTCTCCTCAACCTTCACAAGCACCGTGACGGAGCTTTCACCCACTGCGATCACATCCTTGGGGAGAATCAATCGGTAGGTGTCGCTGTGGTCGCTGGTCAGGCCGTTGAGATCAATGGACTCCGTGGTGACAGAGTCGATCGTGTCCAACACCGGCTGGGGGCCTGCGATGACGATCTCGGGGGTTGAAACTTCCGGTTGGCCCACAATGCTGTAGCCTTTGGCCACGCTGCCGTTCAGGGACTTGCTCACGTCAACCTTGACCTTCTTGGTGGGATAAATATCCAGGTCTATGATGCAGTTGGACGGATCCAGCGTGAGCCCCGCGCTATCGATCACATTGCCATCTTTATCCAGCAGTTGAAACTCGCGTGAGGCCGAGAGCTTATTTGTCAGACCAGTCAGATCCACGACAATCTGGGCGCCCACCACCCGGTCGACGAGCGAGCTGGCACCGGAAACTTTTACGCCGGACACCTCCTGCACATTGGACCGGAACGTGGGCTCTCCCTTCCAGTATCCTGCCGGTAAAAAGCCTTCCGGCTGAAACGACACAGGCACAGTCTTGTCTTTAGACCGCTCGATGTTTACGGAAAGCTCTCTCACGGACTGGCTTTTCACTGTGCCCAAAGGAGTATAGACGCTCACCTTCAGCTGCTTTTTTCCCTCGCTGGTGATGCCGGACAGCGATACCGTTGCCCGGATGGCATCTTTGTTCAAATTTTTGAATTGGTTGCGGGAGATGTCGATGGTTACGTTGACGGTGCGCTCCGGCAGAGCTCCCTTCACAGTGAAGCCAGAGTTGTTCAGCTGCGTGATGGATGCTGTGTCGAACACAATCCTGATGTCATTGAACGACGCGGGCCGCGTGGGGTTGACTTCTTCAGTGATCACATAGTTCCACAGCACGATCGCAAACAGCAGCGAAATAAGCTTCAGGCCCCAGTTGCGCCGGAAGGACAACCCGATCTTTTTCAGAATCTCAAGAACGCTTTTGCCCACCATGCGGCCTCCGTTTGATCAGTCCGTTGAATTTGCGCGCGGCAGCGTCTTTGCGGCCATAAACCTTGTGCAGCTGCTGCCGCAGGCCGTTGCCGTCCAGATAGCGGGTCAGCCGGCCGCTTTCCGCCACGGAGATGATGCCCGTCTCTTCCGACACGATGACGACCAGCGAGTCTGTGGTCTCGGTCATGCCGATGGCCGCCCGGTGGCGGGTGCCCAGTTCGGGCCCCACCTGTGCGCCCGATGCCAGCGGCAGGAAACAACCGGCCGCGACAATACGGTTGCCGGACACGATCATCGCGCCGTCATGCAGCGGTGTGTTTGGAACGAAGATATTTTCAATGAGCGGCGCACTCAGGCGGCTGTCAATCAGCGTGCCGCTTTCCACAATGTGGCTCAGCGTGTTGCTGCGCTGCAGCGCGATCAGCGCGCCGGTGCGCTTTTTGGCAAGGTTCTGCACGGCGCGGGCAATCTCTTCCACGGTGTTGACAGACTCCTCATCGGTGGCCATGGCCTGGAAGACCGAGTTGTCCGGCAGCCTGCCGGCCCCCAGCCGCTCCAGCGCCCGCCGCAACTCCGGCTGAAACAGAATGACCAGCGCGATCACGCCGGCGCTCACGATGGAGCTCAGCACCCACGCCACGCCGGAAAGGCTCAGCCACTGGCAGACCTGGGCGGCGATCAGGATGATGCCGAAGCCCTTTAAAAGCTGGTTGGCGCGGGTCTCGCGCGTGACCTTGATCAGTTGATATATGATAACTGTGAGTATGGCAATGTCGACGCCGTCATACCACTGAAACAGCTCGATTGCTTCTTTGATGCTTCTCAGCAGACCGTTGATCAAACCATGCCCCCATCTCCGCCCGCCAGCCGGTTGACCAGCAGCAGTGTGGTATCGTCGCGGTTCATGCTTTCACCGGCGCCTGCCCCCACCGTCTTCCAGATGATGTCCAGGCAGTCATCCGGATCACACTCGCCCATGATGCGGCTCACAACCTCGTTGAGGTCGCCCTGGCCGCCGCTGCCCTGCCAGCGGGCATCCAGCCCGTCGGAGAAGAGCACCAGCCTGCCGCCGGGCTCCATTTCGCCGGTCGCCGTGGCATACTCCTGCTCCCGGAACCAGCGGCTGACCGGAAGCCCGGCCATTTCCAGCGCCGTGACAGAGCCCTTGGCGTCCATCAGCAGCGGCGGGCAGATGTGGCCGGCGTTAGACCAGAAGAGACGGCCGGTGGAGAGCTCGATCCTGCCCAAAAACGCCGTGATATAGTGGTGCTCCTCCAGCTCCAGCTCCATGAAGCGGTTGTGGATGCGGGAAAGCACCTTGCCCGGCATGTCGGTGGGGTGCATCTCCAGCCGCACGGCGGTGCTGAAAAACAGCGTGAGCATCGCGGCCGTTACGCCATGGCCGGCCACATCGGCGATATAAAAGGCGATGTTGTCGCGGCCGATGCGGATGATGTCAAAGATGTCGCCGCTCATTTCCTCACTGGGTTTGTACAGCGACCGAAACAGATATCCCTCGGCGCGGGCCAGGTCTTTGGGCAACAACGAATATTGTATGCTGCGGGCGTGAAAGATATCACGCCGCATCTTGTCATATTGCTTCTTCATCAGCGATTCGGCTTCCGCCTCGGCGGTGATGTCACGCCACAGCAGCGCGTATTTCCTGGCGTCGTGGCCGCCCACCGGCGAAACCGAGCGGGAATAAACCCGCCCCCTGTGCTGCACGGCGGCAGCATCCACCGGCTCGCCCATCCCTTCGGCCAGGCAACCGGGACAAGGCCGACGGCCACGCTCACGGCAGGCCCCGGCCCCATTGTCACAGCCCTGCACAGTCATCAGGGCCTTATTTGCATAAAGGATGCGCCTGTCGGCAGCCAAGATGGCGGCCGGCTCTTTCAGGCCGTCCAACGTGTCTTGATACAGGCCCCGGCCAGCGCCTGCCCCGAACCATTTCATCAGCAATACCCATGCAACATAACAGGATTAAACAATATTATAACCGGAAACAGGGGCGCAATCAAAGCAAAAATAAAAAACGCGGAGAATCGCCTCCGCACGCGGCTGCCCCGGACATCTGATCAACTGAAAAAGGTGCAGGAAAACAGCGTTTGCCGTCGAAATGCACTTCACCAACCATCACCGGGGGATTGGGGTGTTTCTCAATGCGGATGATCAAAGGCCTCTGCGTGCTAGCGCTGGCGCTGCTGGCCCTGCCTTTTCTTTCTTCGTGCGGCAGCAGGCCCGTGACGCTGTATACCGACGGCGACAGGGATGCGGTGCAAAAGCTGGTGGAGCCATTCACAAAAAGGACGGGGCGGCAGGTGGAGATTGTGCACTTCACCGACCCCAGGGAGCTGGTGGATGCCATCGCGCACCGCGAGGGCGGCAAGGCGGTCGTCACAGCGCACGACAGCATGTATGACTATGCCGACGTGGTGCTCTCCACTGAAAAAGACACCGGCGAGGCATTGCTGGCGCTGGACGCCCTGCGGCAATTTGACCCGGCGGCGTCTGCGGCCATTCCGTCAGGCGCAAAGCACGAGGGCCGGTGGTATGGCCTGGGCGGGTGGGCCTGGGTGCTTCTGTGGAACACAACGATTGCCGGTGCGGAGCCCTCGGGGCTTCTCGACCTGGCGAAGAATGATTATCCGGAGGGCTCGGTCGCGCTGATCAACCCCAACTACATCCTCTACTACCCCTGCGGCGCGGCTTCCATTCTGGGAGCGGAGAAGGTGCGCGGCCTGCTTCAAAAGCTGGTGGACAGAAAGGCGCAATGGCTGGCGACACCGGCCCAAACGGCACAGCTGGTCGCCGATGGGAAAGCGGCCGTGTGCCTGACCACACTGGCCCAAGCCCGGCTGCAGCAGGAAAACGGCGCGCCGGTGCGCTGGGCGCTGCCGGACCAGGGCAGCGGCGGGATGGGCGCTTATGTGGAGCTCAACGTGGTGGCCCTGCCAACCACATCACAATCGCCCGGTGCGGCGCTGGCCCTTGCCGAATACCTGCTGGAGCCGGACACGGAGAAGCTCAGCGTGCAGCTGGGCCTGGCCGATGTGGCGCTGCGGCCACAGGAATGCCTGCTCTCCGCTACGCCGCTGAAGACAGACCTGAGAGCGGCGGAAGACGGCATGCTGGCCATCGGCACAATGCTGACCTGGTTTACGGACGCAAACCCCCTGTATCACGGGCAGTAGCGCCATAACAAAAGAGGGCGCCGAAGCGCCCCCTTGCCGGTTCTGTTTACGGCCTTATCAGCTCATTCCCGATGGCCAGCGCCCCCTCGCTTCCGGCTGCTTCCGACACAATGGCGTGGGTTTCGTCGCGGCCCAGCAGGTTCACCTCCACACGCCCGATGCCCTTGATGCCGATGTAGGCGTGGCCGTTTTCCTCCGCCACCATCTTCAGGGGCACCTTCAGGCCTTCCACATCCTGCCCAAGGTGGCCGTTCACGATCCTCAGGCTCATCACCTGGGAAACGCCCTCCGGCACCTCCAGCACAGCCAGGGAGTTGCGCCCCTCGGAGAGCACTTTCACCGTTTTGGCCTGCACTGCCTTCTGCATGCCGTCAAAGGTGACTTCGATCTCATTGCCCTCGATCATCGGGTTTTCCCTGGCGTTCATCACAACCACCGCATACCATTTCTGCGGGTTCACAATGCGGCAGATTGGCTGATCCTTCAGCACGGTCTCTTCGCTCTTGTAGCTTTGGCTTTTCTTGATCAGGTCGTCCATCAGCGCCTTCATCGTGCCGGGCGTCATCTTTTCAATGCTGTCCACGGTGAGCGTTTCCTCATAACCGTCCAGATAAAAGCTGACAAGCCCTGTGCCCGGCGACACGAGCGCCTTGCGCGTGCGGTTGATCTTTTCCTCCAGGCTTGCCCTTTGCTGATAATACCGGTCCAGCGTCTCATCGGCCTTGGCTTTGTTAAACAGATAGGTCTGCCGCTCGGTCATGAGGCTCCTGAGCTCCTGCTCGGCGACCGCCAACTGCTGGGTCTGCTTGCCGATGGACTGGCTGCTGATCTGCTGCATCTTGTCGTCAATGCTGCTGTTCAGAGCCCTGAGGTCGGTGTCATTCACATCCTTGAGGATGTTGTTTTCCTGATAATCCTTGATGTCGTTTTGCAGGTTGTAGAGCTTGGTGAGGTCATTATCGGAAAAGCCGGTCAAATATTGCATCACCAGCGGGTCTCCGGCGGCCACGGAAGCGCCCTCGGTGGCAACGCAGGAGATCTTTGCGTACTCACCGGCCAGCACAACGGTTTCATCGCGCAGGACGATCGCGGTGATCGGCTGGCTGTTTGACAGCCTGCCCCACTCAATGCTGGCGGGCTTGAAGAGGCTGAGCAGCAAAGAGATCCCCCACAAAGACAGGCCGAGCAGGAGCGCGAGAAAAAGATAAAAACGCGGCTTCACGCGATATTTTTTGCCATAGTTGCCGTATTGCATGGCTCCCCTCCTCTCAGCAAGGTAAAATACGGATAGACAATATATTATACTTCACCATGTTTGGCTTGGCAAATGATCCAAACCGGCGCATGAACCATACATTCTGCGGGCAAATAAAAAAACCTTCCCCAATCGCGGGAGAAGGCGAAAGAAGCCAAAAACTGACCGGTTGCCTAATGAAGCGCCAAACGGGCAGTGACACGGTTGCCCACCGGATTCATCTCCACGGATTGGCACAGGCCTTTGACAATGGCAAGACCCCTGCCGCTTTCACTGTAGATGTCGGCGCAGACGCCCACGTTGGCGATGTTGTAGCCGTGGCCGCCGTCGTCCACGGTGACGATCACGTCGCCGTCTTTCACGTCCACCTCAACCCGAACCTGATTTTCCTTGCCGCCGCCATATTTAAAGCTGTTGGTGATGAGCTCGCTCAGCACCAAGCGCAGATAATAACTGGTCTCTTCATCCATCCGTGCGGACAGTTCCGCGTATTTTAAAAGGCTTCCCACGGCAGCGCCCATCTGATCCAGGGACGCGATTTTGCAGCGCATTCGCTCTGCCCCCTCTGCTGATTGGTTGTGCCTTAGAAATGCCCAAATCGCAAAGGGTTGAAACAGGCAAAACCGCAATTGATCATCCGCCGTGCTTCTTCTTCAATGTGTCCAGTATGCGCCGCTCCATGCGGGAAACTGTCATTTGCGTAATACCCATTTCGCGGGCAATCTCGGCTTGCGTCATGCCATAAATGTAGCGGCACATCACAAGCTTTCGGTCCGTTTCGTTCAGCCCTTCCAGCACGGCGCGGATCGTTTCGCGGTTTACAACGTCTTCATAGCCGCCGTCTTCCGCGCCGAGGATTGACTCCATGGCCTCGCCGTCCTGGTTCTCGGCGCCGTCCAGCATCATAAACTGCAGGCTCGACGCCGTTTCCAGCGCTTCCAGCGCCCGCTCCAGAGAAACGCCCACATATTCCGCCGTCTCCGCCGTGGTGGGATAGCGGCCCAACTGCGTGGCAAGCTCGGTTTCCGCACGCCTCAATTTCGCCGCAAGCTCGCCGGCGCTGCGCGGCGGCCGCATGGCGGTGGAATAATCGCGGATGTAATGCTTCAGATCGCCCATCAGCGTGGGAAGCGCAAAGGCCGCAAACTTGACGCCTTTGCTGGCGTCGTAACGCTCGATGGCCCGCAGCAGCGACATCATTGCAACCTGATAAAGGTCTTCATACTCAAGCCCGGGGCGGATGTAGCGCGACGCGGCCTTGGCAGCCAGCGGCGCATATCGCTCCACGATCTCATTGCGCACGGAAACGTCCCGGCTTTCGAGATACCGGAGGAATAACGCTTCTGTGATGTCAAGGCTCATTGCGCTCAAAGGCCAGCGCCCCCCGAAATGGAAAAACACACCTGGCTTGCGTCGGCCTGCACCTCATCGGCCAGGGCCGCCAGCAACGCCATGGAAAAGTCTGCGTCTATTTCCTCACTCACCGGCATGCCGCCGGGCTCCTCACCGCGCACGCACACCTCAAGGCCGTTTCCATATACAAACGAAACAGCCAGGCGGCTATAGCCGGCCTGGTTGTTGATCATCAGAATGCATGCCTCGGAAACGGCAGCCTTCACATCTTCCATTTGCTCGATGGCCATGCCAAGCCGGCTGCACACACCCGATGCCGCAAGCCGCGCCACCAGAAGGTGCTCCGCTTTGGCGGGGATATTCACGGTGATGACTTCACTCATAAATCAATCCTCCAGGGCAAAGGCACCGTCCAGGCCGGTTAAATGGAAAATGCGGCGGATGTGGGGCTTCAGCCCTTTGATCGCCATGCTGCCGCCATACTCCCGCACACGGTTCAGCGCGCTGACCAGCACGCCCAGGCCGGTGCTGTCAATATAGCCCATTTCGGTGGCATTCAGATGGATGTCTGCCTTTTTCTCCGCGATGCAATCCAGAATGGCCTGTTTTAACTCTGGGACGGTGTATAAATCCATATCCTTGACGATAGCGATTTCCCAACGCGATTGCGCGTCGTTATAAATCCCCTTCAAAACAAACCCCTCCCGCAGCCTACAGTGGTACTGGTAGTATTCTAACAGGTTTTTGGGGTTGTGTCGACCACATTAGGCCCGTTTTGTGGTGCTTCCGGGAAAAAAAGGGCGGAAAATGCACAACGCAC
>JAEYYW010000131.1 GCA_023428265.1 Bacillota bacterium
GAGCGCAACCACAGGCTGGAAAGCCGGGAGCTGCCGGAAGACATTGAATATCACAGCATTGCCGGCATCCGCAAGGAAGCCCGACAGAAGCTCGCCGCCATCAAGCCGCGCAACGTGGGGCAGGCCAGCCGCGTGTCCGGCGTATCCCCGGCGGATATTGCGGTGCTGCTGGTGTGGTTGGAGAAATCAAAATAGGCGTAGTAGTTACAACACCAATGCGGCTAACGAAATTCCGAATAGACTAAAATATACCACTATTATGATAAAATAAGTGCTATACTTTTGATCCGATCTCTGGAGTGGGGGGCGTGATATCGTGTCCAGCTTGTTTCAAAGCGTCGGATGCATCGAGCTCTATGTCTCCGACCTGCATGACGGCATCCGCTATTATCGTGACTTCCTTGGCTTCAAGCTGCTCTGGCGCACCGACACCTCCGCTGGCTTGGGCATGCAGGACGGCGTTACCGAGGTCATGCTGCAAACGGAGCGGAAACTGATGAGTGTGGACTTCAGGGTGAAGTCCGTGCCGGAAGCCCTCAAGCGCATCAAGTTTTCCGGCGGCACGGTGGTGCGGGGGCCGTTTGACATCCCCACGGGCAAGTGCGCCGTCGTGAGCGACAGTTGGGGAAACATCTATGCGATCACGGACGCGTCCAAAGGCAGCTATGTGACAGACGAAAACTGCGTTGTGCTCGGCGTCGGCGGGCGGCAATGAAATCTCAAGGAGCGGATTATGCCAACTCTTTTTCAGAATGTGGATTGCATCGAGCTCTATGTTTCCAACCTTGACGACGGCATACAGTATTATCGAGACAGCTTGGGCCTGAGGCTTCTCTGGCGCGCCGAAACATCCGCCGGTTTGGGCATGGATCACGGCGTCGCCGAAGTCGTGCTGCAAACGGAGCGCAGAAAGATGAACGTGGACTTCAAGGTCGAATCCGTGGCAGATGCGATCAATCGAATTGAAGCCGCGGGAGGAAGGGTTGTGTATGGCCCGTTTGAAATCCCGATCGGAAAATGCGCCGTTGTGCAGGACAAATGGGAAAACGAGTATGTGATTCTGGATATGACAAAGGGCAGATATACGACCGACGAGAACGGAAATGTGATAGGCATCAGCAAGGATTCGTAGCGAAAGGGTATCCATCCGCCAGCTAGTCCGGCATGGATCTGCGGCAGGTAGCAGTCACGCATGCAGATGGTTTAATAATCAACTGGAGGTATCAATGATTGAACTGAGAGCCATAGACCGCCATAACTTTTATGATATCATCAGCCTGGCGGTTTCCGAGAGCCAAAAGAGTTTCGTTGCATCCAATCTCTATTCAATCGCCGAAGCAAAGGTCAAGCCTGAGTGCGTCCCTTTGGCCGCATACGAGGGCAACACACCGGTGGGCTTTGTGATGTATAGCATCGACGAAGACGACGAGGAATACTGGATCTCTCGCCTGATGATTGATGAAAAGCATCAGGGAAAGGGATATGGCCGCCAGATCCTGATCAAAGTGATCGCAGCCATCCAAGCGGATAAGAACTATAACAAAATGTATATCAGCTTCGAGCCGGACAATGCAGTTGCCAGGAAGCTGTACGAGAGCCTGGGGTTCCGGCCCGACGGACGCGTCATCGAGGGGGAAGAGGTTTACGTTTTGAACTACGCGTGACAGAACGCATTCAGCCGGTCATTCCGTAGACCTGTCATTCGTTCAGAGAGCCGGCAGCCCCAGACGGCAGACACAAATGCAACCCTGGGTTGGAGAGAGCATTATGAAGAAACTGGCATTTTTTCTCGCCACCATTGCTCTCATGGTCTTTTTCACGTCTTGTGCAGCAAAGGCCTATGATCGCTATGAGGAGCTTGAAAACGGTTCAAAGCTGAAACGAGGAGATATCACCTACTCCTTTTATGCCGCATTGCCAAGAGATTCGTTGAGGGGCAAGCAAATTGGCATCATTGGCGAAGACAAAAAGCATCAGGTGTTTGAGGTGAAAGGGTATTCCTCCGACCAATGGGTGATCGAGTATTACGATGTGCTTATGTCGGTCTATTCGATCTATAAAGCCGATACGGTGAATGAAATTCCGGATGAGTTGAAATGACATATTTCACGCAGGGAGGATCTGTGAGGATTGTTGAACTGATGAAGAAAGAACTGCGAAATACCAATTGTGTAGTATAGTTTTCTTGCAACAGCATGGAAAAAGGGACGTAACCATTGGCCAGTCTTTGATTTCAACGAAATTTTTAAGACCCATAACTTTAAGATCATCAAGAAAGTTATAAGAATGATTACAGAAGACCAAGTAATACAATTCTCCAAGCAATTTGTGCCTGAGGTAATCTCTGCTGAGAATTTGAGCGGGTTCCACAATCACGTTTTTCGCATCAATGGGCGAACTGGATTTATTCTGAGGGTTTCGTTAATCAGTCATAGATCAAGTGACGATACGATGAGCGAAATAGATTTTCTTCGCTACTTGATAGATAATGGGGCGACAATTGCTCATCCACTACAAGGACTTGATGGAAGATTCGTTTATGAATTTCAACAGGATAATATAAATTCCATAGTTTCTGCCTTTTCAATAGCCAAAGGTTATGATTGGCTTAACCGTGCGCCAGATGGCGATGATCCAAACAGGTTACACCAAGTAGGCAGAACAATCGGAAAGATCCACCAACTCTCCAAGTCTTTTCAGCCGGTTGGCAAAAAGTTACGTAGACAATGGTATCAAAGCCAGCACCTCACACAAGCGGAAGCTGTTTTCCAAAACAGCAACCCCTTATTAGCCTCTGCATATTCCACATATGTCTTGGCAATGAATCAACTGCCAAAAACCAAAGAAAGTTTTGGACTGGTCCATGGAGATTTCTTATTCTCCAACTATCATGCCGATGGGGATACCATCGTTGTCTTTGATTTTGATGAATGTGAATACTCTTGGTATGTTTACGACATAGCAGTCAGTATGTATTATTATCTGTTGGGCGGCGATCCGTCTCAACTACCCACAAAGGTAAAAGAAGCAGAAGAATTGCTATATTCACTGCTATCCGGTTATTTGCTAGAAACTAAGCTGGATCGTTTCTGGGTAGAAAACATCAACCTGTTCTTTCAGATGCGAGAATTTGTGTTGCTTTCTTCAATTCTTAGCCAATCGTCTCAACCCAGTGAAGGATGGCAAAAAACCTATATACAGGGTGCTATCAATCGCCAGCTATACAATAAGCCTTTTATCGAGGCTGATTTCATTTCTGTTTACAACCGCTTCCCATCGACAATGCAGCAATAGTTACAGGGAGGGTAAACCCATTTCCCATTACGTACTATTAGCTGCATCGATGCTGGGAGAAAACAAATGCAGTTGCTGTTCAACAATGCTTTTTCAAAAAAATGTTTCAAAAGGTATTCGTAAGGGTATCTAAGGATCAAACAGAATATAGGTTTTTCTCGGATATGTATCCGTTGAAAAAGGCAAAGCTGCCGAAAGACAGCGACGCAAAGCCACGGGCCTAACGCGGGCAACCGCCATGGCAGCCGGGCCGCCAATGGAGCATACGGAATACAGTGATTTGTAAGCCGCATGTTCCGCCCGCAAGAGGCATGGGAACAGAATGCGGCTTTTTCGCATTTTCACCAGCCGTCTGTATCCAGTGCTTCAAGCAAACATTTTCAAACGGAGTCGCAACAAGGCGATCCCGATCATCATCCGTTGAAAAAAGCAAACCCGCCGAAAGGCGGCGACGCAAAGCCACGGGCCTAACGCGGGCAACCGCCAAGGCAGCCGGGTTACCAATGGAACATGCGGCATGGCAGCAAAGCCGGATGTTCCGCGCCTACAAAGGAGGGAACAGTATGAAACGGTTTTGGGCTTTTGTTTTCGCACTCATGATCCTGGTCGCGTCACAAAACGTGATCTTTGCTGAAAAAGCCGAGGCAGCCGCGATCCGGAAACTGGATGCCAGTAAACTCATCGGGACCACAAACGCCTCACTGGTGAAGACATATGGCAACCCCAACCGCAAAGAGCCGTCTGAATATGGCTTCACCTGGCACGTTTACAACAAGGATTACAAAAACTTCTTCATGGCCGGTGTTTCAAACGGCAAGGTGGTGGCGCTCTATACCAGCGCCAAGGTGATGACCTACGGCACCAAAGTGAAGTTCAATGACACGCGGGCAGCCGTACGCAAGGCAATGGGAACGCCAGTGAGCTACACACAGGTCAACAACACCGTCTTCGTGCTGAACAAGCGGAACGAACGCGACTACTTCAAAGTCGGAAGCAACTATGTGATCGTGTTCTACGACAACATCGCCGGCGGCAGAGTTACGTCCATGATGATCGTGGCCCAATCCACCCAAAACGCGGTGTTGGCAAAGCTGCCAAAGCTGAGCAGCAGCCTGGAGCGCGCCTATGAACGCATCAGTGTGGATCTGGTGAATGCCAGCCGCGTGCGGCGGGGCCTGAAAAAGCTCACAGTTGACACGAAAACCGCCAAGCTGGCCCTTTCCCGCAGTGTGGACATGCGCAACCGGAACTATTTTGACCACTACACACCGGCTCCGCAGCGCCTGAGCCCCTTTGACCAGGCCCGCCGCATGGGAATCCGCTTCAGCTCCATGGGTGAGAACATCGCATACGGAGACCATAACGCGATCTTTGCCCACGAGTCTTTCATGAACTCCTCAAGCCACCGCAACATTGTGCTACGGTCCGTATATACCAAAATCGGGACCGGTGTGGCCTACGGCAGCAGCCGATATGTGTTGCTGACCAACATCTTCTCCAAATAGTGCTTCTCTCTCCTTTCCTGTATCCCCCTTCCCGCCTTTGGGAAGGGGGTTTTCCGTCTCCGGACGCCCGAAGCAATTGACAAGCACCGATATTGATATTAAAATCCAATTGTATTAGTATATGCCAAAATAGGCGGCGAATGGGCGCCTGTTGTTTTTGCACCTTCCACCGCCCTGACCGGGCTAAAGGAGACCACAAATGAAAAGAGCGTTCCGAATCCTCATCTCCATGGCGATGGCGTCTTGTCTGTTTGCCGTGGTGGCGATGCCGGCGCTGGCTGCGCCGATGCCAGCCATCGTGTGGGACATCTCTTCCAGCAAGGTGATGGGTGACGGAGACGCCACCACATACAACGGCGACGTGCAGATCCGCGCGAAGGATTCGTCCGGAAACCCGGTCACGCTGGATCTGAACGGCAAGGCTGTCACGATCAACGGCAATCTCAACATTCTGGGCACGCTGGATGTACATAACGGCTCCCTCACCGTGACCGGCGGGCTGTCGATCTCAGGCGGCACGCTTAAGATGACCGAAGCCAACGGGCTTGTAGTGGTGAAGGGCGCCTTTACCACCGACGGTGCCGACCACACCGGCAAGCTCACCGCCGGCACGCTGGATGTGCGCGGTGATTTTGTGCAGTATGGCAACCACAGCAGCAAGGCGTTCTGCCCCTCCGGCACATTCAAGGTGAAGCTTTCCGGCACCGGCAAAACCGTCTGGTTTGACACGCCGGGCGGCTCTTATCTGTATAATTACTCGTTTGCCATCGGCACCACGTTCAACAGCATCTCGGTGATGTCGCTCAGCGTCAACCTTGCTGGCAACGAAACGATGACTTACCCGCGCCTGTATCTGCGCGGCGCGTTAAACGGCAAAACGCTGACCGTGCCGGGCGGCACGGTGATTGCCGGCATGCTCACGCCCGGCGGCGGCCGTCTCAATGTGAACGGCGCGCTGGAGGTGGGCCCGGACGGCGGCGTCACGATGAACAAAGCCGCCGATTATGTGTACGTAAACGGTAACTTTACCACAAAGGGCCAGTTTGCAGCCCAGGCCGGCACGCTGGAAATCAACGGCAACTTCACGCAGCTCGGCGCGGCCTCCGGCTTCCGGGATGACAGCTTCGTGGGCCAGCCTGCGCACCTGACCAAAATCACCGGCACAAACCGCAAGATCACGTTCGGCAGCCCGGCCATCTCCGGTTTCGGCCAGCTGCAAGCATCTTCCTATACGGCTGACAGCATCATTTCGCTGCACTGCGACCTCACCGCTGACACCACCTGGAGTTACCCGTTGGTCTACTACAAGGGCAGCCTGGCCGGTCACAGCCTGACCGTGAACAACAACCTTTATGCAAAGGGCATCACGGTGGCTGGCGGCACGCTGACAGCCAAGAAGAACTTCACCTCCGCAGCCAATGATTACTTGGTCATGACCAACGCCGCCGACAGCGTGGTGGTGGAGGGCAACTTCACCGCCAGCCAGAGCATGTCACCCACCTGCCTGACAGCCGGCACGCTGAAGGTGTCGGGCAGCTTCACGCAAACCGGCGCGGCCTCTGCCTTCAACGCCTCCGGCACGCACAAGACGATCCTGAGCGGCGCCAACAAGTCGGTCGTGTTTGCCAACCCCGGCGTCTCCTGGTTCAACCGGCTGGAACTATCCAGCGGCATGACATTTGCCGCCGGATCGGTGCTTTCGATGAACGGCGGGCTGGACTCCGATCTGTCTTTGGCCGTGCCGCTGATGTTTTACGGCGGCAACATGGCCGGCCATGACCTCAGCGTGACCGGCAGCCTGCGGCTGTTTGGCACAATCACACCCGGCGGCGCCACAATCCGCGCCACCGGCAATGTGGCGCTGGACGGCGCACTTTCGATGACGGACATTGATGACCGCCTGGTGGTCGGCGGTGACTTCACCGGCGGCGGCACGGCAAACCTGGCCGCAGGCACGGTGGAATTCAAAAAGAGCTTCCGCTACACCGGCAACTCCTGGCAGACCGCCGGCACCAACACCACCGTGCTTTCCGGCGGGCCGGACATGGTGGTGAACTTTGCCAATCCGGCCACCTGCTGGTTCTCCGATCTGACCATTGCCGACGGCACCACATTATCGACCGGCTCAGTGATCTCGATCAAGCCTTCGGGTCTCAAGGATCTGGCGCTGGTGTGCCCCAAAATCTATCTGCAGGGCAACCTGAACGGCCACGAGTTTGACCTGACCGGCTCGGCCACGGTGCCGCCGGGCGCCACGCTCACAATTGCCGGCGGCAGCCTTTCCATCAGCGGCGACCTGCTGCTGGACAACAGCACGCTGGTCATGACCGACGCCGCCGACCGCGTCATCGTGGGCGGAGACTTCACAGCCAAAGGCACCGACCACACCGGGAAGTTCACCGCCGGCAGGCTCACCGTGCGCGGCGATTTCGCCCAGCTTTCAACGAACTCAGCCAAGTCTTATCTGGCCTCCGGCAGCCATGTGACGGTGCTGGCCGGTTCGGTCACGCAGCATGTATCCTTCGCAACCCCCGGCACCGCCGAAGCCTCCCGTTTCGCCAAGCTCTACTGTCTGAACCCAGATGTGCAATTTGACTCGCTGTATTATTACAGCGGCTACGCGATGACAGGCACCAAGCTGCTTGATCTCACAGGCACCGGCGGCACGTTTGTGCCGGCATTCAACCCCGATGTGACAGACTATATCTATGTGATACCGAAGGATTCCACCTCGGCCACGATCACGGCCCATTCCGAGTATCAGGCCCCCAATGCCGTGATGACGATGAACGGCGCGCAAGTGACCTCGGTGAGTGTTGCGGATGTGCCTTACGACGGCAGCTCCACGGTATCCATTGTGGTGACCGCCATTGATGGCATCGACACGCAGACCTACACCGTCAAGGTGGAGCGCCTGAATGTGGACCTGGGCTCGATCGGGCTCTCCACCGGCACGCTGAGCCCGGCATTCGGTGCGGACACCTTGAACTACACGGTGGATCTGCCCGCTGATGCGGACTCGATCACGCTCACCCCCATCTCCAGCAACCCGGATGCTGCCTTCAAAATCAACGGCGCGGCGCAAAGCTCCCGCCAGTTTGACCTGAAGCCTGGCGAGACGGCTACCGCTACGATCCTGGTGACCGGCCAGGATGGCCTGACCACAAAGACTTATACGGTGCGCTTCACCCGTGCGGCGATCATCACGGCACTGGGCCAGTCTGCAGGCACGCTGAGCCCCTCGTTTGCCGGCCCGGTGGATGAATACACGCTGACGCTGCCGGCCGGGCAGGCCTCTGTATCGCTCACCCCCGCACAGGCAGCCGGCTGCGATAGCCTGACCATCGACGGTGTGGCGCAAGCCACCGCCTCTTTTAACCTGGATCTGGGCGAGCGGCGGGTCGTGCCGGTATTGGTGACAGCCGGCGACACCACCTTCACCTACACCGTGACGATCTGGCGCAAGCCGATCATCTCCTCGTTTTTGCAAAACTCCACCGGCACCAAGCTCACGCCGGCCTTTGACGCCGAAGGCGGCACTTTCACGCTGGATGTGCCGGCCTCGATGAGCAACATCACCATCCGCCCGCAAAAGGTGGACTGCACCAGGCTCACGATCAACGGCCAGGTGCAAGACTATGTGACCTATGACTCCCAGAACCCGCTGCCGGTGGGCGAAAGCCGCGAGCTGACCATTGTGGCCGAATCGGGGTCGCTCAGCCGCACCTTTACGCTCACGGTGACCAAGGGAGCCATCGTGAGCAACCTCACGATGAGCCAGGGCTCTCTCACGCCGGTCTTTGACAAGACGGTGCATGCCTACACGGTGCGCGTGCCCGCCACATCCGGGGCTGTGTCCGTCACGCCCACACTGGTTGCCGGTTCGGTCAAAATCAATGACCAGCCTTGGGACTCCGCATCACCTGTGACGGTGAACCCGGCCCCCGGCAGCTCCGCCACGCTCACCGTGGCCGGCACCGACGGCGCCGCGACGGTCTCCTATATGATCACCGTGCTGCGGGACAAGCCTGTTTCCGGCATCACGCTCAGCGGCACTGCGGCGTTGAACCCGACGTTTTCTGCCGCTACCGGCACCTACCATGTGCTGGTGCCCGCGTCTACGGCCTCCGTCACCGTCACACCGGTGAAAACCGCGGATTGCACGGCGCTCCTGATCAACGGCGTGGCGCAAAACAGTGTCACCCTCTCTCCCGGCGTGGGCTCTGAAGCTGTGGGCATTGTGAAAGCAACGGGCCCCGACGGCGCCACGGTCTCCCAGTACACAGTCACCGTGGTGCGCCAGGCTCTTCTGAGCAGCATCCGGCTTTCCACCGGCACGCTGAGCACCACATTCAAGGGCGACCGGCTGACTTACGCGGTCTACCTGCCCAACACCACCACATCGATTGCGATCACACCGGTCAAAACGGCATCCTGCGGCGGCTTCACGATCAATGGCTCCAATGTGGCCTCCATCACGCTGAAACCTGCCGCCGGAGGCGTGGCCACGGCCACGATCAAGGCCATCGGCACCACGGCCGGCGTGGGCCAGACATTTACGGTGAACGTCTACCGCATCGCGCCGGTCACGGGCATTGCGCTCTCTGCCGGCAAGCTGAGCCCGGTGTTTGACATCAAGAAGAGCAGCTACACCGTGGACATCCCCGCGGGCACATCCTCGGTCAAGATCACGCCGGCGAAGAGCGCATCCTGCGCCAATATGCTGATCAACGGCCTGGTCAATACTTCCATCACACTGGCTCCGCCCATCGGCGGCAGTGCCAGCACCACGATCACAGCCGAAGCCAAAGACGGGTCCGATTACTCCTACACGATCACCGTGCGGCGGGCGGCGCTGCTGCGCGGCATCACAGTGTCCGGCGGCACACTGAGCCCGGCATACAAGGCAACCACGACCGGCTACACCGTGTCGGTGCCGGCCACCACATCAAGTGTGAAGATCACACCGGTGAAGGCAAGCACCGGTGTGTATTCGATGACAATCAACGGCAGGAAGGTGAGCAGCATCACGCTCACACCGGCTGTGGGCGGCACGGCCACAGCTTCCATCAAGCTCACCTCCAGCACCAACCGCGCTGTGACACAGACCTATACCGTCGTGGTGCGGCGCGCGCCGCTGATCACCGGCATCTCAAGCTCCGCCGGCACGATGAGCCCGGCCTTTGCAGCCACCGCCACGGCTTATACGGTCACTTTGCCGGTGGACACAACCTCCACCGTGATCTCTTATGCCAAGGCCGCAACCGGCGTAAAGTCCGTCACGATCAACGGCGCCGCGGCAACATCCTATACCGTGTCGGTAAGCAAGCCCGGAGCAAGCTCCACCGCCACGATCGTAGCGACTGCCACCGACGGCAAGACAAAGTCCACCTACACGGTGACGGTGAAGCGCGCGCCGGTGCTGAGCGGCATCACAGTGACAGGGGGATCGCTGAGCCCGGCATTCTCCGCTGCCACAGCCAGCTATACCGTCAGCGTGCCGGCCACCACGGCCAAGGTCAAGCTCACGCCGGTCAGGGCTGCCGGCTGCAAGTCGGTGACCATTGATGGTGCGGAGCTGGCCAGCAAGGAGTTCTACCCGCCGGTGGGCGGAAGCGTTAAGGCCACAATCGTGGCAAGCACCGGCAAGTCCACGTCCACCTATACCGTCCTGATCAAGCGGGCGGCACTGATCACAGGCATCCGCACCAGCACAGGCTCCTACCCCATTTCCCCGGCCTTCTCGGCGCCCAAGCTGGACTATACAGTAACGATTCCGGCGACCCGCAGCTCCATCACCATCTATGCCACAAAGGCTGGCACCGGCGTGAAATCTCTGACGATGAACGGCAGAGTCACCACAAGCGTGTTGGCAAAACCGCCTGTGGGCGGCAGCACGGTGGTTACCATTGTAGCGACCGCCTCAAATGGTGTCACAAAGGTCACTTATCGTGTCACGGTGAAGCGGGCAGGTCTTCTGAGCGGCATCACCGCCAGCGGGAGCTCCCTTACCCCGGCATTCAGCTCCGCTGTAAAGAGCTATACGGTGGTAATCCCAGCCACGCAAAGCTCCGTTGTGATCACACCTGCAAAAACCTCGGCCGCCAAAACGGTGAAGATCAACGGTGTGACAGCCAGCTCCGTAACGCTGCGCCCGGCGGTGGGCGGTTCCGCCACTGCCACGATCGCTGTGACAGCCACCGATGGCGTTACGAAGGACACCTATACCATCACCGTGAAGCGGGTTGCGCCATTGTCCGGCATCAAGCTTTCCACCGGCACGCTGAGCCCGTCATTCAGCCCGGCTGCGACGGCCTACTCGGTCAGCCTAGCCACCGGCACAGCGCTCACGATCACGCCGGCAGCAGCCAGCGGCGCAACCTTCACATTCAACGGGGAAGCTAAGCCCAGCATCGATGTGACCGAGCCGCCAGGCGGCGGGCCAGTCGCCGTCACGATCATCGCCAAAGCCAGCAACGGGGCCGGTAGCATTACCTATACGGTCACGGTGAACTGGAGCTGACAAATAAAAGCGCAACCCCCTTCCGTTTGGAAGGGGGTTGTTTTTTCATACGATTTTGCACAAGCCTCTGGAGTTATCTTTTACTCCCCGATATAAAACATCATCTCGCAGTCGCAGGCCAGTTCCTCGCCAACATAGGCCTTGGCAAGCCCCGTGCCGGCAGGGCCCAGCACGCGGCCGATCTCAGCGGTCATCCTGAGCCGTTCACCGGGCACAACCTTGCGGCGGAACCGAGCGGACTTGATGCTGGCGAAATAGGCGGTGTGGCCATGATACTCCGGGGTGGAGAGCATGATCACCGCGCCCAACTGGGCCATAGCCTCCACGATGAGCACGCCAGGCATCACAGGGTTGCCGGGGAAGTGGCCCTGGCACCAGAACATGTCATCGGTCACATCCAGGTGGCCTTCGGCATGCCTGCCGGGTTCCAGCCCGTCCACAGCATCCAGCAGAAGCATGGGTTCGCGATGGGGGATGATCTGTTTAATATCGTCCCGGTTCAGCATGCTTCTCAATCCTCCTTGTATTGGCTGATGACGATGCAGCTGTTGTGGCCGCCGAAGCCGAAGGAGTTGCTGATGGCATGACGGATCGGCATGCTGCGGCCCGCATTCGGCACCACATCCAGGTCGCACTCCGGATCCGGCGTGCGGTAGCCGATGGTGGGCGGCGCAAAGCCTTCATAAACGGCCATTGCCGTAACGGCAGCCTCCACGGCGCCTGCCGCGCCCAGCAGGTGGCCGGTCATGGACTTGGTGGAGCTTATGGCCAGCTTCGCGGCGTGGACTCCAAACAGGCGCTTGACCGCCATTGTCTCGGTGCGGTCATTGTAGGGAGTGCTGGTGCCGTGGGCATTGATATAGTCAATTACTTCCGGCGTGAGGCCGGCATCGGCGATGGCATTGGCCATGGCGTCCATCGCGCCTTCGCCGCTGGGTTCGGGCATCGTGACATGAAAGGCGTCGCAGCTCTGGCCGTAGCCGGTAAGCTCGCCGTAGATGCGGGCACCCCTGGCTTTTGCGTGCTCCAGCTCCTCCAGGATCAGCACGCCGGCCCCCTCGCCCATCACAAAGCCGTTGCGCTCCGCGTCAAAGGGGATTGAGGCGCGCTCCGGGTCGGTGGATGTGCTCAGCGCCTGCAGCTGCTTGAAGCCTGCCAGGCTCAGGGCCGTCATCGCGCTTTCCACACCGCCGGCCACCACCACATCGGCGCGGCCCAGCTTGATCGCGTCATAGCCATGGCCCACGCTGTCGGTGCCTGTGGCGCAGGCCGTCACCACTGAGTCGCAGGGGCCCCTGGCCCCCAGCGCGATGGCCACATGGCCGGCAGCCAGGTTGATGATGGCCTTGGTGATGAAGAAGGCCGACACACGCTCATGGCCCTTCTCGGCCAGCATGAGCGTCTGCTCGGTGATCGTTTCAATGCCGCCGATGCCGCTGCCCACGGAAACACCCACACGCTTCTTATCGAGGGTGCATTGGTCAAGCCCGGCGTCTTCCCAGGCCTCCAGGGCCGTCCACACGGCGTATTGGGCAAACAGCTCCATGCGCCGGGCTTCCTTGCGGGAGACCCTTTCGCCGGGGTCAAAGCCTTTCACCGGCGCGCCGATGGCCACGCCGCTCATTTCCCGGAGCTCCTCATTCAACAGGCAAATGCCGTTGCAGCCCTGCTTCATCGCGCTCCAGGTTTCTTTCATTCCCTGCCCCAGCGGCGTGACCGCACCCAGGCCGGTGATGACAATTCTTCTCATCTGATCCCCTCCATTCTGAGATGGGTCTTGAGGCATAGTGGCGACAGCTGCGGCTGTTCAGTTCATCCCACCGTCCACGCTGATCACCTGGCCGGTAATGTAACCGGCGTCGTCGGAGCAAAGGAAAGACACCAGGCCCGCCACATCCTCGGGTGTGCCCAGCCGGCCCAGTGTAACACGGCCGGCGATCATACCCCGCTGCTCGTCATTGAGAGCGGCGGTCATATCGGTCTGGATATAGCCGGGGGCCACGGCGTTCACGCGGATGCCCCGGCTGCCCAGCTCCTTGGCTGCAGAAAGGGTGAGCCCGATGATGCCGGCCTTGCTGGCTGCGTAGTTTGCCTGACCGGCGTTGCCGTGAATGCCGATGACGGAGCTGATATTAATGATGATGCCATGTTTCTGTTTGATCATCGGCCTTGCGGCGTGGCGGGTCATGTTGAAGCAGCCATTCAGATTCACGCGGATCACATCATTGAAGTCGGCCTCGCCCATCATGGCGATCAGCCGGTCACGGGTGACGCCGGCGTTGTTCACAAGCACATCCACGGCGCCAAACGCGTCGATGGCGGCCTTGACCAGCGCGCCGGCCTGCTCAAAGTCGGAAACGTCTGCCCGGAAAGCCCTTGCCTCCGCCCCGAGCGCGGCGATTTCACCGCAGAGCGCCTGTGCTTCCGCTTCGCTGGTGCGATAATTGAGCACAAGATGATAACCTTCGCGGGCAAGCCTGAGGGCAATGGCCCTGCCGATCCCCCGGGAGGCGCCTGTCACGATGGCCGTCCGTTTGCCGCTCATTGCCGCACCTCCAACTGCTCCAGCGTTTTTTGAAGCGACTCAGCATCTTCCACGTTGAGGATCACAACACCCTCCAGCGTCTTTTTCACAAAGCCGGAAAGCGTTTTGCCGGGGCCCACTTCCACAAAGGTATCAATGCCGGCAGCAGTCATCGCCCGCAGACTGTCCTCCCAGTTGACCGGGGAAGTGATCTGCAGCGCCATTTGCTCGCGGATGGACCCGTCGTGGGGTTGGGCCGTCACGTTGGAATAAACAGGGATCACCGGCTCGGCAAAGCCGGCCTTTGCCAGCGCCGGCCTGAAGGCATCGGCGGCGCTCTGCATCAGCGGCGTGTGAAAAGCGCCACTCACATTGAGGGGCAGCACGCGCCGGGCTCCCATCGCCTGCAATTGCCGGGACGCCTCCTCCACACCGGTTTTGGTGCCGCTGATCACGATTTGCCCGGGGCAGTTGAAGTTGCAGGGCCACACGCTGTGGCCGGCCTGGCGGGCAATCCCGCAGGCAAGCTCCACGTCCAGCCGGGCAATGCCCAGCACAGCGGCCATTGAACCCGGCTGGCGGGCCGCGCACTCCTCCATGAGCCTGCCGCGGAAATCCACCAGGCGCACGGCCTCCGGCGTTGTCAGGGCCCCGGCGCAACCCAGCGCCGCGTATTCCCCCAGAGACAACCCGGCGGCAGCCTGCGGCATCACGCCATATTTCCTGGTAAGCAGCCCGGCCACAGCCAGCTCCAGCGCCACCATGGCCGGCTGCACAT
>JAEYYW010000133.1 GCA_023428265.1 Bacillota bacterium
GGGCTTGGGTCGGGCACGCATCCACGCAAGCGCTGCACTGCCCGCATTGCGGGCTTTTCAGCTCTTTGCTCCCGGATTCGAAAGGCGCCGTGGTCAGTACCTTGCCCAGGATCAGCGCGCAGCCAAATTGTTCGTTGACCAGCAGGTTGTTTTTGCCGATAAAACCCAACCCGGCTCTGAGCGCGACCGTTTTGTACGGCAGACGGACTGTTTTCATCCTTGAAACGCTTGTGTACCCTTCGGCCTCCAGCCGTTCCGCCAGTTTGTCGGCAAGCGCATCCATCTTGCGTTCGGTTGAAATCATTTCGTTCCGTTTTGGTTTCCGGCCGGCCCTGAGGTCATTGAGATACTCCTTTGACAGCGCTTTGCCAAAGAGGACGGCGCAGGCATATTCGTGGGCGGCATCGCCCGGCAGCGCGGAGGCATCCACAAAACAGACAAACTCCGCGCCGTTGTCTTTCAGGTATTGCTCCCAGGTTTCGTTCAGCGTCAAGGGTGTCTCCTTTCCCGATACGGATCGATTGCCTTGTCGTCCCATATGTGTGCTTCGACATACCTTTCGGGCCCAAACCTGCCGTCGTTGTTCCAGTCCTGCGGCAAACCGTATTTCCGGATGACTTCCAGTATTTCATCGTATGTATAGAGCTTTCTGCGGTATTCTTTCCAGTCGTCGTCTCTGGGCCATGGGCTGAACGTCGGGTGAGAATCGCCATAGGTAAACGATACCGTTGACAAGTCAAACTCTTCGATGGGGATTTTGAGGTAAGAACTGTTTTCAAACCATGTGGCAAGCCATGGTGAGTGACCAACCACCATGTAGTGCGGGGGAGTCCGCCGGATAACCCCTCCCTTTTTCAGAAACTCCTTTTTGATGATGTCCTCATACATGCGCCTTCTGAACATGTATTCCGGATCCCGCTGGGCGCATTGCACATTCGGTCTTTCCTGCTTAATCCTAACCAGCACTTCGTTTGCTTCTTCCATGGGCAGCTCTGACAAATTGACAAAGGGCCCGATGGTTTTGTCATAGTAATGATATAAAAACACGTTGTCTCCTCCGTGACCTGAGTTCGTGATCCATGAATAAACAAAGCCCCGCAGGTCAAATTCGTGCGAACCAAAAGTCTGGCCAAAGCGAAGGCGCCGCCGCTTGGAGAGCGGCGTTGTGCTCATATTGCGGGGCGTTCCAACCGAAACAGCTGGTGCATAACAGGCCGGTCAAATCCGCCATTGTCACTTGAAATATCTGCAATATAGTTGAAGCCGACCTTTTTTGCCACGGTGATGGAAGCGGCATTGTCCGTTTGAATCATTGTTGCGATGTGGTCGTAATGATAAGTTCTAAATATCCACTCACAGAGAGCTCTCAGCGCCTCTGTCATATAGCCTTTGTTTTCGTAATCACCATCAATGAAGTAGCCGGTTCCAACCTCTTTTTTGCCAAACTCATCACTGCCAACATTAATCATACCAATCAACTGATTGGATTCTTTCAGCACGATGGCCCATGTCATAAAGTGCTCCATGGGGTTCTGGAGTTCATAGCCCTTTTGAGCGCTTCCTTTTATCCATGGCAATGCCCATTCCGAACAGCTTTTCCATTCGGGCAACCAAGTTGCGATATGCTCCTTGGCAGTCATCTGAATCAATGGCTGCGCGTCTGACTCTTCCCATTGACGCAAGATGAGTCTATCTGTTCGCAATAGCTCCATCGTTGTCTCCCACAATGCAAAATTGCATAATCCGAAAACAAAGCAGCACCTTTGCTTCCACCCGGAAGGCTTGTTTGTCGTATTCTGCTTACTCTCTGCCGCATATGCAAAACGGATGCCCCTCAGGGTCAAGCAGGGTAACCCACTTTTCGCCGCCAAACTGTTGCGCCGGTTTTGCCGCACCCAATTTCACGGCCTCCTCAACCACCGATTGCACATCATCCACCTGGAAATTGAAATGCATTTGCTTCTGCTGCATGCCAGGCTCTTCCGGCCACACGGGCGGAATATAATCAAAGTCGCACTCCATAAAATGAACGACCATTCCATGCTCGGTAACCAGCGCTGTCCAATGAAAATCCTGATCCCAGCTTGTCAGGTTGGCATAGAAACCGCGAAGTACTGCCACATCCGTACAGTCAATGTTGATGGAAGGGTTCGGAATCCTGTCAAACCCCTTCTTCTGAAAATACAACTCAAACTCCGATTCCCCTTGCCGCTGGCACAGGCAAAACGGATGCCCCTCCGGATCCAGCATCGTGACATACCATTGGCCATATTGGGTGGCCGCTTTCACCGCGCCAAACCGGATGGCCTCATCCACGGCGGACGGCAAATCGTCCACCGTAAAGTCCAAGTGCATCTGTTTCTGCTGTTCCCCCGGTTCCTCGGGCCAAACCGGCGGCACATAGGGAGTGTCATCGGTTTCCGCAAACAGAATCGTCAAGCCGTTGTCTGCTTTGAGCGCAAGGCAGTCATAGGCGACAGTCTTCTCCCAACCCGTCAGGTTGGCGTAGAAATCGCAGGTGCGTTCGACGTTCGCACAATCGATCATGAGATCGCCAATGGTCAAATTCGATATCATTCGTACCCTTCGCTTTCCGTCGATACAGTCCTGTTTGTCATCGAGATATCGGCATTATACAACCTATCCCATCCCCCAAACAACCCAAAGCAAAAGGCCGCCCATGCCGGAGCGGCCCTCATAACCTTTCTTCTCGTTCAGCTCCCGCTGCATATCCGCCAACAGAGCGCGGAAACATACTGCTTGGTATCTTGCCTATACTGCGCGCCTCAAAAAGTATTGAATCATCGCCACACTGTCTTTGGCCACCGTCTTTTCCACCACAAACAAACCACTGAGCAGCTGATCAAATTCTTGAGGAGACAGATCAAATTGATCGGGTCTTCCCATAGACATTTCCACGAGGTTCATAAAGCGGCGCATTCTGCCGCCGTTATCGGGGATATCCAGTACAAATCTCCCGCCGGGTTTCATGATCCGATACGCTTCCGCAAGTGCTTTGGCCACAAAATCCCTTTCAAAGTATTCAAGCACTCCGATGCAAGCCCCTATATCAAAATACTGATCCTCAAACGGTGTTTCGTGTATGCTTCCACAATACAACGAGCCCACGTTCAGATTGCTTTTTGCTGAAAACTCATTGAGAAGCTTTATGGTTTCGCTGCTGATATCCACTCCGTGATAAGTCGATGGCCATTTATCATATCCGTTAAACATGAGGTTCAGGCAGCACCCAAGATCAACGAAGTTCAAATTGGAAGCGGGAGCCAGATATTCCCGAATTTCGATGCTTCCGCTATCGGAATCCAACCCTTCTGCTCTGGCATTCTGAAAAGCGGCATAGTCCGGATCATTTTTGATGTATTCCGGCAGCCCTTCTCCGTACGGATCAGAACCAATGCCGTTTCGCCCCAATTCGATCCCTCTGTCATAAGACTGCGCTACCGCTTCCAGCTGATTGATCATTCTGCAGCATCCCTCCGCGCAGTACACATAAAATCGGTTGCTCGAAGTTGTCCGTCCATTGAAATCATTGTCCTATTATCCGCATTATACAGCCTATCCCCCCCATCCACCAACCCAAAAACAAAGGCCGCTCCCACCGGAGCGGCCCCTTTACCCAATCATTTCACCAAAATAAACCTTGCTTCCCGTTTATCACCCGCTGCATGTAGCAGCGCGTTTCCAGGTCTTCTTGCCTAATTTGCTGTCTTATTGATAAAGTCAATTTCGTTTTTGATTCCTTTGTGAGCGTCGTTCCACAGGCCTTTTGTCATTCGGATGCGAAGCAGGCATGTGTTTGTATCTTCTTCGTGATTGGCTTCATAATACCACGCGGCGAAGATCGTGCGCAGCTTTGCCATCATCTCTGCATTTTTCTCGTCACACACCCAGCCCAGGTTTTCACCGATGCCGTCAGATGTGAAGTTTTCGACAATGTAGCAAACGGCAACTTCGGGGTTATTGGCGATCTGCTGCATCTTGGCAGAGGTCGCGTAGGAGACCGTGTAGAACGCACCGTCTTCATAATAAGCGTCCACAATGCGGGCGGCGGGGCGGCTTTTGCCATCGGCCCCTGGTTCCAGCGCGATGGTGGACAGAGAGATCAGGTTGTCTTTGTTTCCAAACTTCTCGTCCAGCTGCCTCATGGCTTCGTCGTACTTGTTCATTTGGTGTTCCTCCCCATAAATAAATGTTAATCCATAACCAGTCACGTGTAATAAGCATTATACAACTTGTTGCCATCTTTATCAACTAAAATAAGAACATATTTTCGTCTTTTCGGATCACTCGGTCGTTGCCGCACCTTAGTATTGGTGAAGGAAAGGTTTGTCGAGTTACACGGGCTGGGACGGGCTGGCCGCAGCTTCGCTGCTGCTCGCCCATGCAACCCGGAGCCCAGCCGGCCCCTACTGAGAGAAATGAGAGAGCGAAATCCCTACCCTCCCTTAAGTCAGTGCGTTTAGCACTGACGGCTAAGGGGGGATGTCGCGCGCACGCGACAGGGGGGATTTCCTGCCCTTCAAGCAACGTTTCGATTCGAGACAGGGCATTCGGCGCGGGCCGGGCACTCGGCCACTATCAAGAAAACGAGAAAGGAATGCCCCCGTGTAGACTTACCCCCTCTCCCAATCCCATGGGAGAGGGGGCAGGGGGTGAGGGTTATGACCGTTGTCGGAGAGCTGCGCCAGCCATGCAGCACCGTGGTGTGGTCGCGGTTGAAGCTTTCGGCGAAAGGCGTTTATTTGGATAACTTTCTCAAAATTTTAGCTATTCGAATTTTGAAATTCACGTATACATTCCAAATATTCTGTTTTACAAAAAATATACGGACCAGGGCATTCAAACCAATTTACCCTGACGCCGATATATTTCGGCAAATCATTATCACTCGGATCGAATTCTGTAATGTCAATTCCAAATTTACTCCAGATGACTTTATCATCACTATCGGTTACTTCCACAACTACGACTGTGCAACCAAAATCAAAATCATCAGGGCACAGCAAAATTGGCAAAACTCTCGTATCACCAGTTAATTTCGTTTGCTCCCAAACATACTGCTTTTCTTTTATACTTGGAGTAAAGTCTTCATCATAATAGTTTAGCCAAGCAGGTATTAACCCCAAATAGTCCTGCTGCTGTGTGATCTGAGCAACAAGTTCGTCGAGTCGAACGCCATTAACATAGATACTTAAATGCTGTATCTTCCCCATGTGTGGAGATAATCCCTTAATTGCCTTTATAGAATCCATACATCTGACCTCGCTTAATGATCACTATTGCTGAGGCTCAATTACTTATTATTGGAATTATACAACCTATTCCCTCCGCCATCAACCAACCCCAAAACCAAAAGGCCGCCCCCATCGGGGCGGCCCTTACCTTATCATAATACCAAATTGAATCGTTACTTACCGTTCAACTCCCGCTGCATATCCGCCAACAGGCTGCGCATATCCACATCATTGGCCATGTTGTCGGAGAGCTGCGCCAGCCGTGAAGCATGGAAAACGCAAATCTAAACTTACCCCCTCTCCCAATCCCATGGGAGAGGGGGCAGGGGGTGAGGGTTATGACCGTTGTCGGAAAGACTACGCAGCCGTGCGTAATGATACGAAAAATGTTTTGTCCGGCAGTATCTCAGAATCCTTAGCAGGTGCTACACGATTTTCTTCAACTCATGACCAATCCCCTCAAATATCCTGTATTCATGTGGGATATTCAAAGAATCCAGGTGAAAATGAATAATCTCGTTATCACAAAAAAGTATGTCAGCTGTTCCGACATGAATGCTAATCCTTAACTTGCCTCGAATTTGGTCCGCATTTTGCTGTACCAAACCTAATATATTGTTTTCCTCCAAATATCTTTTTTCTCTGATCATCTCTTCATATAATTCAATGGCTTTTTCCGGTTCCGCCCCCACAGTTTGGGAGCCTTTGTGATAAAGATGGTGGTAGGTTCCTGCGTAAGCGGTTACAGTGCCAAACAGCTCAGGATGCTTTACCGCATAATAAAACGCCATATTGCCACCCATTGAAAACCCTGAGAGCGCTCTGTTCTCACGGGTTGCGTCTGTACGGTAGTGTCCGTCGATATAGGAAATCAGTTCCTTGATGATGACGAGTTCAATTTGCAGCAAGGCTTCGAGATAACCGTCTTCAGACGAAATGACGTTGGCAAAAACAGTAATGGCCCGGCTGTTTTGATAAGCCTTTTCCAACGGCCATATCTCGGACGATTCGTTGCCCGTCCATCCGTGAAGGTGATACACAACCGGATATTTCTCACCACAATCATTGTAACAAGGCGGCAGATAGATGTTATAGCCGACTTCGTGATTGAGTATTTGGCTGTAAAATGTTTTGTGCGTAACATTTTGGGGTGATTCTGTTGGTGGATTGATAAAATTCATTTCATGCTCCTTACCATCAAAATAAGGGGGGGCTGCCCGCAGGCAACGATACTTGTCAAAAGGCCGCCCCACCGGAGCGGCCCTTACCTAATCATAATACCGATATAAAACTTTACTTCCCGTTCAGCTCCCGCTGCATATCGGCCAGCAGGCTGCGCATCTCGGAATCCTGCGCCATGTTGTCTGAAATCGTGCGCCAGCCGTGCAGCACCGTGGTGTGGTCACGGTTGAAAATCTCGCCGATGCGCGGCAGCGAAAGGTCGGTCATCTCGCGGATCAGATACATGGAGACCTGCCGGGCGTCGGCAATCCGGCGCTGCTTGTTTTTGCTCTTCAGCTCCTCCACCGAGATGCCGAACCGCTCCACCACCTTGGAAATGATGGACTCCGGCGAGACCATGCGGCTGGAGGAGGAGTTGAGCAGATCCTTCAGCGCTTCGCGGGCCAGCGCCATGTCCAGCGCCTTCTGGCTCACGCGGGCATAAGCGGCGGCGCGGTTCAGCGCCCCCTGCAGCTCGCGGATGTTGTTTTCGGAGCGCATCGCAATGAACTCCAGCACGTCCGACTCCACAAAGATGCCGTCCTGCTCGGCCTTCTTCTGCAAGATGGCGATGCGCGTCTCCAGATCCGGCGGCTGAATGTCAGCAATCAGCCCCCACTCGAAGCGGGAGCGCAGCCTGTCCTCAATGTCGATCTGCCTGGGCGGCTTGTCGCTGGAGAGTATGATCTGCTTCTGGCTTTCAAACAGCGTGTTGAACGTGTGGAAAAGCTCCTCCTGCGTGCGCTCCTTGCCGGCGATAAACTGGATGTCGTCAATCATCAGCACATCCACATTGCGGTAGCGGTTGCGGAAGGCGTCGTTGGCGTTGGTCTGTATCGCGCGGATGAACTCGTTGGTGAAGCTCTCAATCGTCACATAGATGACCTTGAAGCGGGGGTATTGCTCGCGGATGTAGTGGCCGATGGCGTGCAGCAGGTGCGTCTTGCCCAGGCCCACGCCGCCATACACAAACAGCGGGTTATAGCTCATGGCCGGCGCCTCCGCCACGGCAAGGGATGCCGCGTGGGCAAAGCGGTTGGAGTTGCCCACCACAAAGGCGTCAAAGGTGTATTTGGGGTTCAGCGGCAGGGCGTTGTCATGCCCGCCCTGCGCCTCCGGCTGCTCCGGGGCATACTGACGGTCTTCGGCGGTGACAAACTTCACGCCCCACATGCGGCCGGCGGCCTGCGACAGGGCGTTGGAAATGAGCTCGGCATAACGGGTCTCCAAAAACTGCCGGTTGAACGATGTGGGTGCCTCCAGCACCAGCACCGGATGGTTGCCGTCCTTCAGCTCGCGAACCACGTTCAGCGTCGCAATCCACGTTTTGTAGCCGATGGCGCTCATCTCGCCCTTCAGGACCGAGCAAACCGCTCCCCATAATTCGTGAGCGGGCGCCGTCTTCAGTTCTCCCAGCATTCTCCGGTGTTCCCCCCAAAGTTCTCAACACTACCCACAAGCTGTGGTTTGGTTCATCCACAGCGCAACGGCGTTGCTACACGCCGGAGCCGCCGCCTCTTGTGGATAACTATTCACAAGGATATGCACAGGCATTGGGGAAGCCCCGAACCGTGCAACCCATGAAAGTACGTTTATTTTATCAGAAGACCTTCAAAGATGCAAGGAATTATTTCCAAGTTATCCACAGGATGGCGGCTCCCGCCGCGGACTTGTGGATAACTCGCATCGCGGCTACAACATATGGTGGATGAACTATGCCTGCGCCCGAAACTCACTCCATATGTGGTAATTATATGCCCTCTTAAGTGAGCGTTTTCTGGAGCCAACGAAGTATAACACGGCGAAGTGTCGAAAATGGTCGGAAATGAAGGAAGGTTTAGGAAAGGTGATTCGGCAATGGCAGCAGCGCCCATTGTGGGGCTGGTGGCAGATAATCCTCTCCCATGCAGCACCGTGTTCTAGGCTGAACCCATAGCCGCACCAGAGACTCCTCTGCGCCCAAATGCGATGGCGATGAATCCGTGCTGTTTATTTACCCGCAAATCCTGTAAAATAGTGGGGAACTGCATCGGTCAGAGGCCCAAAATGACAGAACGGAAGAAATCCCTGTTGCGGCGCATCGCCGGTGACCGGCCGGTGAGCCAACCGGCCATGGTGCTGGCGCTCACCTGGTTTGGCGCGGCGGCCTTTGTGATGGCAAGGCATTTCTGGTGGGGCGTGGCCATGGCTGCGCTGCCCTGCCTTCTCTTTGCCCTCAGCGGCGCGGGCCGGCGATACCGGCGGGTGCTGGTCTCGGCGGCGGCCTGCCTGTTGGTGCTCGTTGCCATGGACAGCGGTCTGGCGCAGCCCAGCCGAAGCCCGGAGCCGCACGCCATCGCGCCGGTTGCCGCAACCATAACCAGCCCGGCAGAAGCCACGAGCGCCGCCACCGGCATATCAGCCGCATCGGCCACCGACGGGCTCGCGGGCGAAGCCTCCCCCGCTGCGGAGCTCCGCATTGTCGCCTCCAGCCGGGGTGAGGTGTATCACCTGCCCGGCTGCGCCAGCGCAAAACGGATCAAACCGGAAAACCTGGTGGCCTATTCCTCTCTGGAGGAAGCAAAGGCCGCCGGCCTCAGACCCTGCAAGAAATGCAAGCCGGATGAAGCCGCCGGCAAAGCACCCAGCCCCACAAACGCACCGGGAGGCCAACCATGAAAAAGACCGCACTTGTTGCCGGCGCGCTGGCGCTGGCATTGTTGTTTGCCGCCTGCAGCCGGACACCCGCCGCCGAAACGGCGCCGGGTTCCCCCTATGCCGCACCGGTGCAGACCGCGCCGCCGGAGCAAACCGCGGCGCCCACCACAGCGCCCACGCCCAGCCCCACGACGGAGCCGGGGCCCGCCGCCGCCATCGCCGTCGGCTATGAAAGCAGCGTGGTCACCGTGACCGGCAAGGATGCCAGCGGCGCGGCGCTGTGGAGCAGAACGTTTCCGATCGCCGAGGAGACGGAGCTGCAGCCCTGGTCGGAGGCCACGCTGGACGGCGCGGTGGCCTATCTGCAGGTGGATTACCACATGCTGGCGCTGGAAACCGCCACCGGCAAAACACTCTGGACCTCCGACGCCTCCGGCGGCCTTTGCAAGCCGGTGGTATTTGAGGGCGTGGTCTACACCTGCTCCTACTACGGCGACCCGCTGATCGGCATCTCCACCGAAGACGGTTTCTCTATTTTTGCCGTGGAGCCTTTCAAGGACTACATCTGGCCCTATGCCGTGGAGCTTTCCGGAGACAAGCTGACGGTGCGGTTCGGTTCCACCGGCGGCGACAATGACCAAAAGGGCTCCGCCACGTTCAACCTGGCCGGCGAGCTGCTCGGCAAAAAAGCAGATTGATATGGCAATCACAATCAGCAGAGAAGACCACCGCTCCCCCGTCGCCACCGCGCTCCTGGAGGAGCTCTCCGAAACCCTCGCGGCCATCACCGGCGACAGCGGGTGCTCCTCCTTTTCCCCCGACGACCTGGACCACCCCCGGGCCGTGTTTGCCTTAGCCCGCGGCGAAACGGGCGCCGCGCTGGGCTGCGGCGCGATCCGTCCTTACGATGAAACCACCGCTGAGGTCAAGCGCATGTATGCCCGCCAGGCAGGCAGCGGCGTGGGCACCCTGCTGCTGGCCTATCTGGAGGAGCAGGCCCGGGCACTTGGCTATGCCGCGCTGGTGCTGGAGACCCGCAAAGCCAACCAGGGGGCCGTGGGGTTTTATCTGGCGCGGGGCTACCAGGTGACCCCCAACTTCGGCAAGTATGCGGGCAGGGAGGAAGCAATCTGTTTTAAAAAGATGTTAAGATGACAGCTCACCATGTCTATGCTATACTTATTAATTATATAGCTAATTCATGAGGGAATTTTTATGCCGGAGATCAAACGCCCGCAAATCGCGGACTTCAAAGCCGAAGGAATCACTGTGGAAGAGGCGGTCGCCTATGGCCAGGCCAGCGGTCAGACGCTGCTGCTGGATTGCTTCTACCTGCCCCAGAACACCAAACCCATGCCGGCAATCATTTGGATGCACGGCGGCGGGTTCACCGAGGAAGAGATGACCAGGCTGGCAAGGCCGGAGAAGTCCTTTGTGGCGCTGGCCAAGCGGGGCTACTTCATCGCCAGCATTGACTACCGCCTGGCGCAGGTGGAGCCCTTCCCCGCTCAGATCCACGACGCCAAGTGCGCGGTGCGTTTCCTGCGTGCCAATTGCAGCCGCTTTGGTATCGACCCGGACAGGATCGCCGTATGGGGCGAGTCCTGCGGCGGCCAGCTGGCCGGGCTGATGGCGGTGGAAGAGGGCATTGAGGGCTTTGAGGGCGAGAGCGGCTGGCCCGGTGTGTCCAGCCGGATCGCCGCCGCGGTGAGCTGGTATGGCGGGTTTGACATCACCACCTTCACCAGCATGCAGCAGGACCCACGCTTTTTGATCATCTATGGCGGCTCCTATGAGGAAAAGCGCGACCTGGTGGTCAAGGCCAGCCCCATCACCTATGCCCACAAGAAGCTCTGCCCGATCCTGGCGATGTGCAGCAACACCGACAACCGCGTGCCCGACGAGCAGAGCCTGCGGTTCTGCGAAGCCGCCCGCGCCCACGGCAACGACGCCAGCTTCATCATGGTGCCCAACCAGGGGCATGGATACTTTGAGGGTGACGCGTATTACGAGCAGGTGTATGCGTTTTTTGACAAGCATTTGAAGTGACAGCAATTCGAAAATACACAAAGAAGCGGCCCGATCAGGGCCGCTCCTTTCCAACGCTGAGCAATGAATCAACGCCTACCAGTAACCTTGAAATGTTCATTTAAATAATAAATGCTCTGTGCTATTAAGGAATTTAATGGACCTGATATCATCATTTATCGCCCACAAGTGAATACCCGTGTCAGAAGTTGAAATCCAAAAATTAGAATCCATCGGAAGCTTAAGAAAACTTCGAAATAGCATGTTTATCATTCTACCATGCGAAACAACTGCTACCCTACTGTTTCTAGGATATTCACTAATTATCTTTGACAAAACCGTTTCTGCCCTGGAACGGAATTCAATAAGTGTTTCTTGCTCATAGTAGCTTTCATGCAACTTGATATGTTCAGGTTTGGGATACTTCAAATCTGCATCTTCGTGGGTTAGTCCAGCAACCAAACCATTATCAAATTCCATAAGCTCAGGAGAATAGTGTACTTCGATCCCCAGCTTCTTCGCTAATATCTGAGCAGTCAAACTTGCTCTTTGCAATGTGCTGGATAAAATAAAGTCAGGTTTATAGTTAAAATAGAGCCAGTCTGCCATATGGGTTGCTTGACACACACCCAACTCGGTTAACGGGAAATCAGCTCTTCCCTCAATTCTATGAAGGATATCCGCGTCGGATTGCCCATGACGAATAATCAATAATTCCATGTTATAACTTCCTCTCCTTGCCCCGATAACCGTGGGGTGAAACAGGCTCAGGGACGGCATATGGTGAATGACGGTCAGTGTAGGGGCGGGGCTCTGTACCCGCCCGCCCATTAACATTGAGTTAGGGAAACAGCTTGTGGTTCATCGCGGGCGGCTCGTGAACCGCCCCTACTAGGAAACTGGATAAGCCACTTCCCGCCCACCCCTGCCATGCCCTCGCAGCGACAGGGGTGATTTTTCTTATAAGCAAAGAGCCTGGGCCGGTACTGAGCCCGGCCCGTACATTGACTGCCCGAATCAACCGATATCTGTCTATTAATGTATCGTGCAGGCGGCTCATGAGCCAGGTTGCATGGCGAGCAGTAGCCAAAGGCTACGGCCAGCCGCCCCTACACGGAAGTTTGAGATGCAGCTCCCTACCCTCCCTTAAGCTGACGCATCGCGTCAGCGGCTAAGGGGGGATGCCTTCCGTAGAAGGCAGGGGGGATATTCTGCCCGCAGGCAGAGACTTGGGCCGGTACTGAGCCCGGCCCGTACATTGAGAGGAAGCACTCTGTTGTATTGCGTAATACAAGCC
>JAEYYW010000022.1 GCA_023428265.1 Bacillota bacterium
CTTCAGCGGTGCCCAGCGCGCGTAGAGCCCGGCCGGCACCACCTCCTGCAGGCGTCGCCCGTCGGGGTTGCGCCGGGCCTTGAGCAGCGAGGGCACCAGCATCAGGGCGCGGAACACGCCGACGTCGGCGTCCAGCGTGAACGAGGGCGGCAGCAGGATCCGCTGCGCGCGCGCGACCACAGACTCCACGCCGGCCGACTCCCACTCCATGCGCCGCGGCAGCGGCGACAGGGTCGGCAGTACGTACAGCGTGTGCCCGTCCTTGCGGACTTTCCACAGGCCGGGACCCGGCAACGCACCGGAGACCACCACCGTTTCGTGGTCGACGATCGCCGGGGCGGCAGAGCCCGGCCCGAGGCCGTCGTCGACGGGCTGGCCGGTGTCCTGGGCGACGAGGGCGGAAGACACAAACAGCCACAGTGCCGCGCCGGCCAGCCATGCGTATCTCATCCTGCGGTCCCTCGCGGCGGGCGGGAGGCCGCCGGCGTCAACGCTGGACCACGTCGAGGCGCGACAGTTCCCAGGCCAGCGGCGTTCCAGGTTCGAGCAGTTCGAATCCTTCCCAGAGGAAGCCCGGCGCGACCACGCAGGTCGCCAGCGCGTGGCGATCGAGCGCGCGCGCCGACTGCCAGACGCCTGCCGGGACGATGCAGGTCGTGGCCCGACCTTCTCCCGCCGCGCCCAGGACGTACTGCTCGATCGCCGCGTCGCCTTCCCGATGCAGCAGAAGTTGCAGCGGGCCGCCATCATCCCAGTGCCAGCATTCGTCCGCATCCACCCGGTGCCAGCCGCTGCGCTCCCCAGCCTCGAGCAGGTAGCGGATCGCGGTCATCGCCGGGCGGCGCTGGCCCTGGACCACCACTTCGAGGGGCGAGGCATGGATGCGCCGGTAGTACCCGCCTTCCGGATGCGGTTCCAGGCCGAGGGCATCGATCCAATGGCCTGCGCAATCGTCCATGGCCGCGAGTATCGGCGATGACGGCGCGCACGCCCACCCGCGCTCAGGAGCGCTTGCGGTCCCCGCGGTCGCCCTGCCCGGACTTCACGTCGGTCCTGGCCTTCTTGCGCACGTCCTGCGACAGGGAACGGCCGAGATCGTCGCTCTCCTTGAACCGCCCTTCCTCGTCGCGCCGCACGAGGCGCTTGTCGCCGTTGGGCGCGATCAGTTCGCGCTTGCCGCTGTGCTTGCTCGTTGCCATGACGGAACTCCATCGCGTTCGACGCGCACAAGCTACGTCGACGAAGCGGAGCGGCCCGTGAAACCGAGCCAGCCGTCCAACCGTCCTGCACCGCTGCGTCCGGCACCGCCACGTTGGTGGACACTGGCGGCCTTGGGCGAGGCAGGTGCAAGTCTCGCTGCCCCTCCGGACGATGGAATTCCAGCGCCGCGACAGCGTCCTGGGTGGACGGTCCTCCGCCGGCGTGGCGCCATGCAACGTACTACCCGCATGCCATGCAAGCGGTTTGCGGTGCGCAGTTACCGGGCGCGCATCGATATACGGCCGCGCTTCTGCCGGAAATCGATCGCGCCATCGATCCGAACGTACTGATGCCGTCGAACGCCTGGCACGCGGCTTCACCCCACAAGACGGTCTGGATCCGCGCCTTACTCGCGTCGCAGTTGCAGTTGCTAGGTTCGCGTTAAATCCCGCGGACAACGTCACAGAACAGCCGGAATCACTTCATCTTCACAAACCCAGCCTTATTCCAACGCTACCTGAAGGCAGGTCGGGGGCGCTTACCTAAAGGTCGCTATATTCCCCGGGTCCCAGACGAAGGAGCACTGAAATGTTCGAGAACAAGCGACATCTGCTGAAGGCCGGCACGCTTGCCGTGGCGATGGTTGCCGCTGCGGGTCTTTCCGGCTGCGCCACCTACGACGACGAGTTCGCCACCATCAACTCGCGCCTCGACCAGCTCGACACGCGCGTGCAGGGCGCGGCGCAGAGCGCCGAAGCGGCCAACCAGTCCGCCCAGCAGGCCAACCAACGGCTCGACCAGATCGAAAGCCGCGTCCAGCAGCTCGAAGGCGCACCGCGCCGCGCGCCGCGAGGCTGATGGCGCGGCGTTGTCTGTAACGAAGCAAGACCGGGTGCCGGTGGCCTGTGTTGCAGGCCACCGGTGTCCCGCGGCGACCAGATCCGTCCAGAAGGAAAGCAGCATCGCAATGCCCACACGTCCGAGCTTCCGCGCCGCCTGCAGCGCACTGGTATGCGCGCTCGCGTTCGCAGGATCCGCCCTGGCCAGCCCCGCCGACGCCGCCTCCGGGCCGGTCGTCGCCGTGGACCAGCTTCCGCGCGGGCAGGAAGTATCCGAGACGGTGATCGAGCTCGCCGGCTGGGTGGTCGCGACCCAGGACAGCCAGGGCTATCCGTTCGCGATCATGGACAAGGACGCCGCGCAGATCCTGGTGTTCGGCGGCGATGGCCGCCTCCGTGGCGCCGCGCCGGGCCTGTTCGGCTCTGCGGTCGGCGACCACACCGCGCCGGGGGTCGCGGGCCTTGCGC
>JAEYYW010000130.1 GCA_023428265.1 Bacillota bacterium
CAGGTTTACCGGCCCTGGGCGAGCCCAAGACATCACTTGCCGCGCATACCAATGGTAGCACGGCTGAAACGTCCAGCAGAGCAACTGCCGATCCTGCCGCTTCAACCCCGACATCCTGGCCCGATGACTGGCGCCTGATCCTCGTGAATAAAGACCACCCGCTGCCGCAAGGCTACCGCGCCCAAATGCGCCAGCTGCCGAACGGGCTGCTCTTTGACGCCAGGGCTTTTGACGACCTGACGGCAATGATCCACGAGGGGGAAAGCCAGGGTTTGGACTTTGTGATCTGCTCGGCTTATCGGTCGGTGGAAAAGCAACAGGAACTGTTTGACGCGCAATTGTCGGTGGAAATGGCCTCAGGGCTGAGCCGCGACGATGCCGTGAAGGCCACTGCCACCAAGGTGGCCCCGCCCGGCACCAGCGAACACAACCTGGGGCTTGCGGCAGACATCGTGGCATATCGCTACCAGAAGCTGGATCAGGGATACTGCGACACACCCGAATACGCCTGGCTGAGAGACAACGCCCACCGCTTCGGTTTTATCATGCGCTATCCGGATGGCAAGAGCTCTGTGACAGGCATCATTTTTGAACCCTGGCATTTCCGCTACGTGGGCAAGGAGCATGCCGAGGCAATCCGCCGAAGCGGCCTTTGCCTGGAGGAATACTTGGCCAATCTGAACCCTTGATTCATCGCTCCCGATGCAGTATTGTATTGCCATTCACTGCGGGGAGGCGACCATGCTATACGTTTCAGACCTGGATGGCACGCTGCTGGGGCAGGATGGGAAGTTGAGCCCGGAAAGCCGGCGCTTGCTGGCCGAACTTCTGAGAGAAGGACTGCCCTTCACCGTGGCCAGCGCCCGCAGCGTGTGGTCCATCGCGCAGATGCTGGAGGGGCTGGAGCTCAAGCTGCCGGTGATCGAGCTGAACGGCGCGTTTCTTTCCGATTTGAAAACAGGCAGGCATTTGGTGGTGAACCAGCTCTCGGAAGCCGTGAAACATGGCGTTTATCTGGAAATACAATCATCCGGCTTTTTGCCGTTTATTTCCACTTATGACGGCGCAAGGGACAATCTCTACCACTCGGAAATCGGCAACGAAGGCATGCGCTGGTATTATGAAGACCGCATGGCAATGCGGGACCCCCGCCTCAGGCCGCCCCGCCCGCTCATTGATATTCTGGATGAGCAGGTGATCTGTTTCACTGTGATAGACCGTGAGGAGCGGTTGAAACCATTGGAGGAGCGCCTCAACCGTTTGTATGGCGGGTTGGTGCAGCTGCACCTTTACCGGCACCTGTATTGCGAAGGGTGGCACTGGCTCACCATCCACGACGCAAAGGCCACCAAAGCCAGGGCGCTGGACGGTTTTCTCGCCATGCTCGGAATCGGCCGTGAGGAGCTGACGGTGTTTGGCGACGACATCAACGACATTGCCATGTTTGAGCATGCCGGCAGGGCCATCGCCGTGGGCAACGCCATCGCTCCGGTGAAGGAGCGCGCCAGCCAGGTGATCGGCAGCAACCGGGAAGACAGCGTGGCGCGGTTTATTTTTGCGGAAGCCTCCGCGAGACCATCCTCACAAAGGTGATGTTCCTGCCGTCATCGGCTTGTATTAGACTATCCGGATTGTCAGAAACGATCATTTCCCATGTCTTGAAGATCCGGGTGCCCTCTCCATCGGGGAAGGCATCGGCCAGAAGCACCTCCACAAGACCGGTGCGGCTCCAATGCCGCCGCCACCATTCCGGTGAGTGCCAGGAATAAAACTCCGGCTCCCAGAGCTTGCCCAGGTAGCCCGGTGCATCACCGTCGAACTCCTGATAAATCCCGGGGATCACGATGCCAAACTGCCCGCCGGGCTTCACAAGCCTGGCGAAATGGTGGTGCATATAATACTCGCCAGTCGCAAAAAACTGAAGCGCGTTGATGCTGACCACGGCGTCAAAGAAGCCATCGGCATAGGGCAGGCTGTGGGCTTCGGCATGGATGGGATACACCAGGTGCTCAACGCCGGCTTCACAGATGCGTTTCCAATTATCTGTGGCAGAGATCCATAAATCATTGGCCCAAACCTGCACGCCATACTCCTTGGCCAGAAAGATTGACCCAAGAGCTTTGCCGCAGCCCATATCCAGCACGCGCATGCCGGGCGCCAGGTCCATCTCACCGGTGAGAGACTCCAGCAGCCAAAGGCAGTGAGAGCCCATTTGGTTCTGCAGAATCCAGTCTGGGTCATACTTTGCAGACCGTGGATACCGGCTGTCCTTCATCAACTGATGAAACTCTTCTTTCGAGACCTGCATACTGCAACCTCCTCATAGTGTTATCCAGCAAAGAATCGACCGGTATTTCAGTTTAGTACTTCCTAATCGTTTCTCATCAGGGCGGCCAAGTTTCTGGGGATAGCGTCCATCCATCGGTCCATGCCCAAAAACCTGATTTTCTCCTGCGCCTCCGGGGAGAACCCAGCCAACGGCGCTCCTGCCAGCAAAGCTTCTGTTTCATGCTCATCAAACGAAATCGGGCCGACCACATCATGCACGCGTGATTTGTTTTCCGGGCAGGCTTCCTGGCACCGCAGGCAATCATAAAGGCAATGGTGCACAGAAGCCGGCAGCCAATCGGGGAATGGGTCGGGAACCTCATTGAGGCAGGAAAGGCATCGCTCATTGTCAATCAGAAACCGGTCGGGGCGGATTGCACCGGTCGGGCAGTTATTCAGGCAGACCGTGCAGTGCTCGCAACGGGCCATCATCACCGGCGCGCGCCATTGCCCCTCCTCCACCGGCAAATCGGTATAAAAAGCCGCCAACGATTGAAAGCTGCCCATGCCCTGCACATAGGTGATGTTGTTTCTGCCATACTTGGCCAGGCCGGAGCACACCGCAAGGCGTTTGAGTGGAAGCGTTGGAGCGGTTGTAATATGATAGCCCCGCGCCTGCAGCAAATCGGCAAGCAAATCGCCGGCGGTTTGCTCAACCGGAGCGCCGCCGGGGTAGCAGCAGGCCATCCCCCTCACTCGATGCTCCCTGCCGCCCTGTGAAAACACCACGTCGGCCCATACCGGCCCGGGCATTGCGGCAATGATGACGGAGCGGATTGGGAACCGGCAATCGGGAAAATCAAATTGATACATCCGGGTGACAATGTAGCGCTGAAAGCCGTTCAGCGCATCACTTGCGGCAAAAGCCGTCAGATCGCTCTGCAGATCCCGCAGGCGCTCCACCGGCAGGGCGGTAGCCCGTAAGCCATGGCTTTGCACTTCCTCCAAAATATCCTGAATCATGTTCCCTCCCGCTTATTGTGTTAAGATGATTCTACAGCATAAACCATGACTACTCCATGTCATATTTTATTATAGCAAAGAAAAGGCGCCCCCTTCCGGAATGGAAGGGGGCGCCGTCTTGCACACTGCTATTTCAATCGTACGTGGGCTCGATCAGGCCAAACTGCCCGTCCTTACGGCGATAAAGCACGTTGACCTCGCCGCTGTCGGCATTGGTGAACACGAAGAAATCGTGGCCCAACAGCTGCATTTGCAGCGCTGCCTCTTCCACATCCAGCGGCTTGACAGGGAACTTTTTCGTACGAACCACATTCAGATTGGTCGGTGCCTCCTCATGGAGGCTTTCATCCGGCACATCATCCCGGAAGGCTCCTCCCCGCAACCTTTTCTCCAGTCTCGTGCGGTGACGGTGAATCTGCTTTTCCAGTTTGTGCACAACGCCTTCGATGGAGGTATACATGTCATCTGTCGCTTCTTCGCCGCGCAGTATCACGCCGTCAAAGGGAATTGTGATCTCAACAATATGGCGGGCGCGCTGGGTGGACAGAACGACGGAAGCCTCGGTGCTCGGTTCGAAGTATCGATCCAGCTTTCTGATCTTTTTGTTGACCATATCCTTGAGGGCTTCGGAGACTTCCAGGTTTTTACCGGTGATTTGAATATTCATAAAACAACCTCCTGTTCGAAATGTGTCGGCTTCCCCCGAACCGTTCACCCCCTTGCGGGAAGCTTATTTATTAACATTATAATACCCCATGCCAGTATTATAAAACAACTTTAGTCACAAAATATAAAATGAACATAAAGCTTTCATTCGTGAATGATTAAGATTATCCAAACAAGCCGGGATGAGAAAAACCGCGCCGATCTTCTGATCGACGCGGTTTGCATTGTGGTGGGATTAACAGGGCTCGAACCTGTGACCCCAGCGATGTGAACACTGTGCTCTACCAGCTGAGCTATAATCCCACATGCCGTTCGTGCATCATATTCTAACCGATATCCGAACGGTTTTCAAGAGGTTTGGCTCATTTTTTTAGGATTACTTCTTCATGGCCCGTAGTTCACCGCAACCGCCACGGCCAAGGATGCCACGGAAACCAGCACCACGCCCAACTGCAGTTTCCACGTCCACTTGAGCCACTTCAGGTATGGAACACCCACAAGGCCCAGCGTGATCAGCAGCACGGCGTTGGTGGGATAGATCATGTTTGCAAAGCCGTCGCCCAGCACAAAAGCCTGCACCGCCGTCTGGCGCGTGAGGTCTGTGAGCGTGGCAAGCGGCACCACCAGCGGCATCACCAGAAACGCCTTTGCGGTGCTGCCGGCCACAAAAAGCTCCAGCACCAGCACGAAGGCATATAGCAGCAGCACGGCGCCATAGGGCCCAACCTCTTTCACCGCATTGTAGGCGTGATACAGCAGTGTGTCCATGATGCCGCCGGCAGACATGATCTGCTTGGCGCTGAGCGCCAGGATCACCAGCACCGCGCCGGGCAGCAAGCCCAGCATGCCTTTGCCGAACTCTTTCAGCACGCGGCCTGCCCCACGGCCGGCCAGCAAGCCCGCGCCGACCCCGCCGGCGGTGAACATGAGCGCCATCACGGGCATCGTGTAGTCCGTCAGAGCAGGCACGGCAAAGCCCGCCGCGATATAGGCAAACACAAACAGCAGGCATGCTCCAAAAAGGAGCGCAGCCCTTCTGACCCCCTTCGGTTCCTCCCCCGTGCCGGAAACCATGCCCGCATAACGCTCCCGCATGGCGTGGTCAATCTCATAAACCGGAGACTGGCGGGGGTCTTTCTCAATCCTTTTGGCATACCGGATCAAAAAAGCCACCAGAAGGCCGTAGATCAGCAGGAAAAACAATGCACGGAACCCAAAGCCGGAAAACAGCGGGATCTGCGCGATCTTCTGCGTGATGCCAATCGTGAAGGGGTTCAGCGTGCCGGCGGCAAACCCAAACCCGACAGAGAGGATGCTCATGCCGATGCCTGTGAGCGAATCCCACCCCAGCGAAAGGGCCAGCGCCACAGTGATCGGCACCAGCGTGACGGTTTCCTCAAACAAGCCCGCGGTGGAGCCCAGCACCATGCACACAAGCGCCAGCAAGGCCAACAGCCTGTATTTCCTTCCGCCGTATCGCGCCACAACGCCGGAGAGCATGTATTTGAGCACACCGCTGCTCTCCAGAATCAAAAAGGTGCCGCCGATGAACATTACGAACGCAATGATCAGGATCGCGGTGGACGCATCCGGCCCGGCAAACACCTCGAAAGGCGCCGTGAGCCACCGCCAAACCGGCAGCCGCTGCGCCTCCACCAGGCGGTAGGTGTCTTTCACGATCGTCTCCTGACCATCCACCACAACGCGGTCAAACTGCCCCTGCGGCACGGTGAGCGTGAGGATGCCCGCCACGGCCATGATCACCAGAAGCATCACCGCCGTGCCGACAAACGCCCGCCTGTTGATCTGCAACCCCTGTTTGGTTTCCATCACTGGCCCGCCCCCTCCGCTGCGCCGGGCACCAGGTTGCGCTCGGCATGCACCAGGAAATCCTGAATGTTGGTCACAATGCTGTTGACGCTGAGGCTCCCCCGGTCGCGCAGCTTGTTCACGGCAAACTCAGAGATATCCACCGTGTAGAAGTAGACCGGCCGGATCCTCTCCCCCACCTTCTGCCAGGCAGGTGTCATGTTTCCGGTGGCGATCGTGTGGAGCTGTGTGGCAAGTGCAATCACCGTGGTGGCCCGCCGGGTGTGCTCCCGCATGGCGGCCTGAGCCTGATACACATCGCCGATCACGCCGGGCAGCGGGCCGTCGTCGCGGATGGAGCCCGCCAGCACGAAAGGAACTCTCGCACGCACGCAGGCGGCCATCACGCCGTCATGAACTTCCTCCTGCCGGATGAACTGCTCCACAGAGCCGGCACGCCGCACGCGGTTGATCGCCTCCAGATGGTGATAATGACCGTCTGGCAGCGGCTCCTTGGTGTAGATATGCTGCCCCAGCGCCGTTTGAAAGATGGATGCTTCCAGGTCGTGGGTCGCCAGCGCGTTGCCTGCAAAGAGCGCGTGGGCATAGCCGGCGGAGATGATGCGCGCCATGGCCCGCCGGGCGTCATGGTCAAACACGACCGCCGGGCCCAACACCCAGACGATAAAGCCATGGTCGCGATCATGGCGAAGGATGTCATAGAGGAGGTCATAATCCCTGGAATAGGACGACTCCCTGGATCTTCCGGTGCGGAACGCGAACGCCTGCGCCCCGCCGCCCTGCCCCTGCCGTTCGAACGCCTGATAATCCACATAGATGCCGGTGCTGCCATCCTCTGTGCGGCCGGTCACAACCAGATCGCCGGCCTGCACCAATCGGGCCTCCACCGCCCAGGGCTGCCCATCGCGGATCACGACGGCACAATCCATACGCGGCGCTTCGATCAGCCGCCACCTGCCGCCCACCTTGAAGTATTCGGGATAGATTGTGGTGGCGTGAAATGCCTCAGGCAGTTGGCCATTAGCAATGGCGGGGCTCACGGCGGCATCTGGAGACATGGCAAACAGCCGGTTCTGGAAATCCGGCGGGTTATATGCAGGAAGTTGAAACATGGGAGCACCCCATCACACAGGTAATGCTCCCATTATCAGGCAATGATCTGAATATTTCAATAGAGGAACCCAAGTAATATGGAATGCAAACAGCAAACTAGACCTGATCTTCTGCGGGATCATTCGGCATAAGCTTGCGCACTTCCTCAAGCTTCAGATATTCCACCACCCGATAGGGGCGGATCGGCATGCTCGTGCCGTCGGTAAAGAAAAACCGGAGCGCAAAAGGCTCTTGATCCTCCCGCACGGCAGCAAGCTCACCATTCCGAATGCGTTGTTTCAACCTGGCGTGATAGGAATAGTGGCCCATCGGCACCTCCGATCATGGTTGCATCAAATGGATTCCATCACAAAGTGATAGCTGCCCGAGCCGACCAAGAAGGATAGTCCCTCACCACTCTGTTGATCGCTTACCTTGTCAACCACACCTGGGAGAAAACATTTCCCATCCCAAACTACATTCCCGGATTCCTTCACGATCACCTGAGATACTGTGTTTCTAATCATCGGAAGGATTACCCTGGCAGTGCAGTTCGTAGGGATGCAAACTGTCAATTTGAAAACCTCTGCTTCTCGTTCCCAATTGCAGACGATCCTGCCCCTTACGGTATCCAGTGAACTATTCACATAGGACAATCCATCGGCCAACCGCGGGCGAATCAGGATCCTGTCAAACCCGGCACCATCCTCATCCACATTGATACCGGCGAGCGCCAGATAGAACCAGGCTCCGATGCTGCCATACATCGGATGGTTGTGGGAGTTCATTTCCCGGCCGGTTTCATACTCCCAACGCTCCCAGATTGTCGTAGCACCCTTTAAGATCATGTAGCCCCAGCTTGGGTAGGATGTTTGCGTGGCAATCGCCCACGCCACATCAACCCGCCCCTCACTGGTCAACGCTTCAAGAAGATACTTGGTGCAGAGATTCCCAGTCGTCAAATGACCGTTGTTCGTGACAAGGACATCTTCGACGAGGTGATCAAGCACTCTTTGCCGAGCCTCCTCCGGCACAAGACCCAGATACAGCGCAAACGCGTGAGCCGCCTGGCTGCCGATCCCATATTGCATCGCCTGCCTGTTCAGGAACTTCTCGTTGAATGCCTTTTTTACGTTTTGCGCCATGACCTGATACTTTTGCTCATCCTCCGTACTTCCAAGCACATGCGCAATCCGGGTCATGAGTTTGGCGCACAGGAAATAGTAACCTGTGGATATATATTCGAAGGTCGTAGTGCTCGAGACGGCGCTGCAAATGCTGTCCGTATAGGCAAAGGCTCTCGGCGGAGCCCAATCACCAATCCATCCATGATAAAGGATGTGATCCCGCGCGGTTCGGTCCAGAAAATCAACCCACTTTTTGAGGCTGTCATAATGATTCTGGAGAATGCGGACGTCGCCGTAGTGCCGGTAGAGAAGCCATAGCGTGATCACATAGGTGCTGTTGACGGGCTCGCCGTCGTTGCTGCACCACCACACAAAGGGAGCGCAGTCCGCGATCGCACCCGTTGGAGTTTGCGTATCCCTGATGTCATCCATCCATTTTGGCAGCAGCCTGGACAGGTCATAGTTGTATACAGCCTCTTCGTTTCGCGCGGTGGTATCGTTCAACCAGCCAAAACGCTCATTCCTTTGGGGGCAATCAGTGGGTACACTGTGCAGATTATCGCGCTCCGTCCACAGGATGTTTTTGTGGATCTGGTTGATCAACGGATGGCTGCACTCAAAATGCCCGGTCTGTCTAACCGCGGAGTGAACGACAATTCCAGTCACTGCATCGAGACCTGGCTCGCCGGGGTAGCCTTCCAGCTGCACATACCGGAACCCGTGATAGGTAAAGGTTGGCTCATAAATCTCTGCTCCCTCGCCCTTGAGGATGTAGGTGTCGCATGCTTGCGCCATGTACAGATTGGCAGTGTTGACCGCACCATTGTATAAAAGGGTTTCTGCGTGCTTGATGGTGATTTTCGTGCCTTTTGGGCCTTTCACCTTCAACCGGATGCGCCCGGCAATGTTTTGGCCCAGATCGAATACAACCATGTTCCATTCGGCGGGCTTATCCTGTTCCTTCTTAAAATCATCTGGCTGCACGCCACGGTTCTTGCTGAGGATATTGGGCACATGCATACTGACAGCACGGATTTCCTCTACCGCCTTGATCGGCTCCATCACTTGGGACACCATCCTGCCGCCGGGAGCCTTCACAGCAATCGGACTTCTCCACTTCCTGCTTTTCTTAACTGATGGGGCATCGCATGTGTCCCATCCCTCCAGTTCAAGCCTAGCGTCATAGATCTCTCCATCATATACGGAGTTTCTGACAATGGGGCAGTTCGCAACCTGCCAGCCTTGATCGAGCCCGCTTGTGATGCTTTCTGTGGTGCCGTCAGTATATTCAATGTTCATTTGCAGCTTAAGGCAAGGCGTACCTCGCCACCGTATCGAACAATACCATCCGTTGCCCACCATCACACCTACCATGTTCGGTCCCGGCTTCAGGCGCCCGGTAATGTCATAAGTTGCATACAAGACCCGAGCGGAATAGTCGGTGAAACCCGGATCCAGCTCATGATCGCCCACGCGGCTGCCATTCAGGCTCAAGACATAATAACCCAGCCCGGAAATGTATGCCCTTGCTCTCTTTACTTCTTTGGTAACTGAGAACTCTTTTCTGAACAGGAGGGCCGGGCCTTCATGAAAGTTGCCCGCTCCCATCCATTTTGCGCCGCCGATCCAACTGCCCTGCCAGTCGCTTTCGTTCAGCAGCCCCATCTCAAATGAGGATGCTTCACTGAAACCACCGCAACGATCCTGCAAATCCCACACGCAGAGCTTCCAATAACAAGTCTGGCCGCTTACGAGAGGCTTGCCAGCGTAGGGAATGCCTACTGTTTGGTCAGAAATGACTTTGCCGGTATCCCACAATGTGCCGTTATTTTGATTCAGTTCTTCGCGGCTGGAAGCAACCAGAATGCGATACGCCGTCTGTCTCTTTCCTCTGCCGGCTTGCATGAGCTGCCAGGAAAATCGTGGGGAGCTGGTTTCAATCCCGATCGGGTTCACTGCGTATTCACAGGTTGGTCTCACCGGTGTCAGCCAAATCGGGGCATCCATTGTGTCTTGATGATCAATTCGGTTTGCTTCCAAGTGTTTACCCCTTTGTCAAAATACTGCCTACACAGATCGGCTCAGCACCGCAACGCACTCCACATCGGCCGTCTGCGGGAACATGTCCACCGGCTGCACCCGCACCAGGCGGTAACCCTTGCCGGCCAAGTATTTGACATCGCGGGCCATCGTGGCGGGGTTGCAGGACACATAGACGAGCTTCTCAGCTCCGGTTTGCGCCGCGGCATCCAGAAACTTGGCGTCGCAGCCCTTGCGGGGAGGGTCCATCAGGATCACATCAGGCTTCAGCCCCCGCTCCAGCAGCTCGGGTAAAACCTCCTCCGCCTTACCGCAAATGTATTCGGCGTTGCCGATGCCATTGCGCGCGGCGCTACGCCGGGCCTCTTCAATGGATTGCGGCACGCTTTCAATGCCGATCACACGGCCGGCCTTGCTTGCCACATATTGCCCGATGGTGCCCACGCCGCAATAGGCGTCCACCACCAGCTCATGACCGGTCAGCCCGGCGGCTTTAGCCGCCGCGGCGTATAACCGCTCCATCTGGGTGGTGTTGACCTGAAAAAATGAGTGGTGGCCCACAGTGTATTGCAGCTCCCCCAGATGGGCCAGCACCGTTTCACTGCCCCATAACAGCTTATGGCGGCGGCCCAACACCACATTGGTTTGCTCAGAGTTGATGTTTTGCAGCACTCCCCGAAGCTCCGGCACCGCCGACCGGAGCGCAGAGACCAGCTCATCCTGCGCCGGCAGCTTGTCGCCGTTGGTCACCACAACGGCTATCGACTCACCGGTTTCCGCAAAAGAACGCATCATGAAGCTGCGAAGCAGGCCGCGCCCCGTCCGCTCGTCATACGCGGGCAGATGGTGCGTCTCCGCCCACTTTCGGAATGCCGCCATCGCCGCCGCCATCACTTCCGGCTGCAGGATGCAATCGACCACATCCACAATTGTGTGGCTCCGGGGGGCATACATCCCCATTTTCACGCCGCAAGCACCACGGCCCACGGGGAAAACCCCCTTGTTGCGATAACGCCAGGGCTCATCCATGCCGATCACCGGCAACACAAGCGGCTCGGCAACGCCGCCGATTGTCCGCAAAACGTCTTCCACAAGGCCCCGCTTGAACCGCAGCTGCGCCCCATACTCCATGTGCTGCAACTGGCAACCCCCGCAGCGGCGAAACACCGGGCAGCGGGGCTCCGCCCTGTCCGGCGATGGCCGGATCACCCGAAGGAGCTTCCCCACCGCGTGATGGGCCGCCACTTTGATGATCAGCACTTCCACCAGCTCGCCGGGCAATGCAAACGGCACAAAAACAACAAACCCACCGGCACGGCCGATGCCCTGGCCATCAGACCCCACGGCTGTGATCTCAAGCTCCAGGCTTTGGTTTTTTACCACCGGTTTTTTCGCATCTAACTCACACATGGCAACAGTATATCACAGGTTCCGAGCCCACAGTCGGTTTTTGACATCAGGGAGCAAATGGTTTACTATAAAGATATAACGCGTCAATCTGTTGATGGTGACGGAAATCAGCGAAAGAGAGTGAGAAAATGAGGAAGAGCGCAATGGCACTGGCGTTTCAGACGTTCAGGCGAAAACCAATGGTGTTGCTCCTGCTGCTGCCTGTGCCGGTGATTTCGGTGATCCTGCAGGCAATCAATCTGCAATTTTTACCGGATCTGAGCAAACTGCTGGACGTGAATTACCTGCTGGAAAACTCGGCGAGGATGGAAACCACCCAACAAATGATGATCACAAATATGGTCTCCATGCTGGTCAGCTCCCTGTCCCTGATCCTGTCATTGTGTTTTGTGGTCCTGCTGGTGCCCGCAACGATGGAACTTCTGGCCGACGGTGCCGCTGGTGTGGAAACCGCGCCCGGTTGGTTTACCAGGGGGTTGCGCCGCCATTGGTGGAAACCAATCACCGACTCCGCAATCACCGACGGCATCTTCATTGTCTTGTTCATCCCTCTGTATATCGTCTTTATTGTGGTGGGTGTGGCAGTGTCCGGCGTGGCAGCCGGTGCGGCAGGCAGCATGGGCGGCATGCCGGTGCCTGATACAGCCGATGGCATCATGAGCAGCATCCTTGCGCCGATCTTGCTCATGGCACTGATCTTTGCCGTGATCGTCTTCGTGCTCAGGCTGCTCGTCTACTCGGTATTCGGCCTATTTCTGCCGGCAATGGCGGACCGTGGTTTTGGCCAGGCATTCCGGCTGATGTTCAGCAAGAAGGGGTTCCGCAAGCTCCCCCGGATGCTGGGCGGGCAGGCGCTGATCCTGTTGCTGCCCGGTCTTGTATACGTGGTGCTCTTTGCCGCATATCTTCTGATCAGCGGTCTGCCAGTCGACGCGCAGGGGTACCTCATCGGGATTCTTAATTTCATGAAGAGCTGGGCCGGGATTCTGGGGTTGCTGCTGGTATCCATCATGGGGATTTTGATCTACCCATTCCGTTTTGCCGTGTACCAGCTTGTGCGTGACGAAGAAGCCGCGGCAGAGCAGACGCAGCAATAAGAAAATCTGACTTAAATCAACAGGGGCACAGCTCAGCGCTGTGCCCCTTCTGTTTGTTTGAGGTAGGTTTAGTTATATCGAAATCTTTAACTGCCTGCCCTTGTGCTCCAGCGCAGCCTTGATAAAATCACGGAACAGCGGGTGCGGCCGGTTGGGGCGGGACTTGAACTCCGGATGGAACTGGGTGCCGATATACCACGGGTGGTTGGGCAGCTCTACGATTTCAACCAGGTCAAGCTCTTCGTTGACGCCGGACATCACCATGCCGCCATCGATCATCGCCTGCCGATATTGGTTGTTCAGCTCGAAGCGGTGCCTGTGGCGCTCGCCAATCACCTCTTCACCATAGGCCGCCCGGGCTTTGGTGCCCTCCCTGAGCTTGCACTCATAATGGCCAAGGCGCATTGTGCCGCCCTTGGTGCGGATGGAGCGCTGATCTTCCATCAGGTCAATGACCGGATGCGTGGTTTTTTCAGCAAACTCGGTGCTGTTGGCGTCCTTATAGCCCAGCACATTGCGGCAGAACTCAATCACGGCCACCTGCAAGCCAAGGCACAGGCCGAAATAGGGAATGCCGTTTTCGCGGGCATATTTCGCTGTGGTAATCTTGCCCTCAATGCCCCTATCACCGAAGCCGCCGGGCACCAGGATGCCGTCAAGCCCGGCAAGCTTGCGGGGCGCGGTCTCCTCTGTGATGTCTTCCGACTGGATCCACTCGATCTCCACGCAAGCCTCATTGTAGATGCCTCCATGGATCAGGGATTCCGACACGCTGAGATAAGCGTCATGCAGCTCCACATATTTGCCCACGATGCCCACACGCACCTTCTGCGTGGGGCGCTTGCGCAGCTCCACCATTGCCATCCATTCGGTGAGGTTGGGCTCGCAGTTGGTCATGCCCAGCTTCTGGCACACGCGCTCCGCCAGGCCTTCGCTTTCCAGCATCAGCGGCACATCATAAATGCTGCTGGCGTCCAGGTTTTCAATCACGCAATTTTGCGCCACATTGCAAAACAGGGAGATCTTGCGCTTGAGGTCGGCGCTGATGGGGCGCTCTGACCGGCACACAATGATGTCCGGCTGGATGCCGATGGAACGGAGCTCCTTCACGCTGTGTTGCGTGGGCTTGGTTTTCAGCTCGCCGGACATGGACAAATAGGGCATCAGCGTTACATGGATATAAAGGCAATTCTCCGGGCCCACTTCCCAGCGGATCTGGCGGATGGCCTCCAGAAACGGCAGGCTTTCAATATCACCCACGGTGCCGCCGATCTCGGTGATCACCACATCGGGATGAGCTTCCCCGCGGGCCACGGCCACAATGTTGCGCTTGATTTCTTCGGTGATGTGGGGAATCACTTGCACGGTGCCGCCCAAATAATCACCCCTGCGCTCCTTGGTGATGATCGTGTTATAAATGCGGCCAGTGGTCACATTGTTGTCCTGGCTCAGGTTTTCGTCGATGAACCGCTCATAATGACCCAAATCAAGGTCTGTCTCGGCACCATCCTCGGTCACAAACACCTCACCGTGCTGGTAGGGGCTCATTGTGCCGGGGTCCACATTGATGTAGGGATCAAACTTCTGGATGGATACCTTGTGCCCCCTGCTCTTGAGCAAACGCCCGAGAGAGGCGGCGGTGATTCCCTTACCCAATGATGAAACCACGCCACCTGTGACAAACACGTATTTGGTGCTCATGCGACCTCCAATATGAAATATGTCGATAGTATGTATAACACTGGTTTTTTACATTGGATTATTGTAACCGTGCCATTCATCGCATGTCAAGCACAATTTGTGCTTTTCATATGGATTCTCCGGGAAAAACACAAGATCGTGAATGCGTGTTTCAAACCATTACGGTTCCAGGCGCTGGATGTCACGGGGGTAGAGGCATGCCCGCCGCACATTGTCCAGCCCTACAAGCTTCATCACCAGTCTCTCCAGCCCGAGGCCGAGCCCGCCGTGGGGCGGCAGGCCTGATTTGTGGCTCAGCAGATATGCCTCAAAATCATCGGGGTTCATTCCGCGGGCGAGCATCTTATCCACCTGGGCCTGCCAGCTATGGATGCGTTGGCCGCCGGTGGTCACCTCCAGGCCCCGGAAGAGAAGGTCAAAGCTCAACGTATTGGCAGGCTCAGCAGGGTCGTCCATCGCATAGAAAGGCCGCTTGGCGCTGGGATAATGCGTCACGAACACAAACTCACTGCCGGTTTGCTTTTTGACCCAGTCACAAAGCAGTTGTTCCTCAACCGGCTCGAAGTCATGGTAGTCGGTCACAGTGTGCTTGCACTCGGTCTTCAGAATCTCCTTGGCTTCCATAAAGCGAATTGAGGGGATCTCGGCAATCTCCGGAAGCTTCACATTGAGTTCTTTCAGCTCCGCGCCATATTCTGCCTGTAGCAGCGCCATTGTGTGGCGGAGCATGGCAGTTTCCACGGCCATTACGTCTTCATGGTTTCTGATATAGCCCATCTCAAAGTCCATGCTGGTGTATTCGTTGAGGTGCCGCGATGTGTCGTGCTTCTCCGCGCGAAACACCGGCCCAATCTCAAACACCCGCTCAAACACGCCCACCATCGCCTGTTTGTAAAGCTGTGGGCTTTGGGCCAGATAAGCCTTGCGGCCGAAATATTCCAGCGCAAAGATGTTGGAGCCGCCCTCGGCACCGGCTGCCACAATCTTGGGCGTGTGGATCTCAGTGAAGCCTTCGCCGGTCAAATACTCCCGGAAGCCGCGCGCCACACCCTCCTGCAGCTTGAAGATCGCCCGTTCCCGCTGGTTGCGGAGGCACAGCGACCGTGCCTGCAGATTTGAATCCAGCGGCAAGCCCAACTCCTTCTTGTTGATGACCAGCGGCAGCTCTCCGGCAGGCCCGGAGAGCACGCGCACTTCCCTCAGGATGATGTCATAGCCCAGCTTTGACCGGGGCTCAATCTTCACAATGCCGCTTGCATCCACGCAATCGCCTTCGCCAATGGCCGCAAGCTCAAACGCCGCCTCACCGGGGATGTAGATTGTTTGCACAAGATCTCTTGCGGTGCGGAGAATCACAAACGCAAAACCGCTCATCTCGCGGATGCGATAGACCGAACCGTGGAAGCGCACCGCGTCGCCGTCGGCGGGAGCGGCGGGCAGCACAGGCAGGTGCATGGGGTTGGCGCTGATCGTTTTCATAGTAAAGCCTCCTGACAAATAAAAAGCCCCGGAAGTAATCTTCCGGGACGGGAAATCAAACCCGCGGTGCCACCCGCATTGGCGGCATGCCGCCCTGCTCAAGGCCCATAACGCTGGCATGCGGGGCGGTCTACGGCCAAAAGGCTTCTTCGCCCATGCTCGCAGGCGTCTTTCACCCTTGCATTGCCCTGGAGCCGCTTTCAGCCGGCGGCGGCTCCTCTCTGGCGGGGTGCGCGGGGTACTGGCCTGGTCATTGCTTGACCCAGATTATATACCACAGACTGCGATTGTTCAAGCATTCAGACTGCTCGATGTCGCGCCGCTGTCGGATACAGCCGCGGCAACGGCGCTGAGCGGAAACTCTGCTGCTCCCAGCGTCCTCCTTCTCCGCTTTGCAGCCTCAACCATCGCCTTGACATCGTTGTACCATGCCATCACCCGGTCGTATGAGAAACCAATCAAGATCCACGGATACGCGGCTTCCACGCTGTTGAGCAGCGACTCCAGCCGTTTGAGCGGGCCCCTGATCCTGACGGCCTCTCCTCTGAACACCAGGTGCAGCGCAATCTTTCCATTCACCTTGAGCGGGCCCTGCAGACGAATGCTCCGGTCGGCAATGAAAGCCCACAGCAGCTCATCGGCCAGATAGAACCTGATACTCCACGGAGTTTCCACAATGACCCAGTTCTTCGCAAGACATACGGAACTGCCGGGCAGAACCCGATGGAGATGTCCGGACACAACGGCCTCCAAATACTGCCTTTCGATCCGGGGCAATGCCTCTTCCGGCTCAAAGCCAACCGGCAGCTTCTTTAACCCGGAGTATCGCTGGATGCTCATGATGCCCAGCACACACTTCAGCGTGAGTATCACCGCAAGCACCAGCATTGCCAGCGGCGGCAGATAGAAGAAAAGCCGCGGGGTGAGATAGTCCTGCCCCGGCTGGATGCTGTAGCGGTAAATGAGCCTGGCGGCATCGGACTCACTATACCCGTAATAATCCCCCAGCTGTCTGACCACCCTTATAT
>JAEYYW010000146.1 GCA_023428265.1 Bacillota bacterium
GCTCCGACGCCGGCAGCACGGACATGCCGGACGTGCTGGAGCTTGCCGCCGGCGGCATGGGCAAGGCCGGCGCAAAAGGCGCTCAGGCTGTGGATTTTGCCTGGGAGTATTACAACGGCGGCTTTGCGTTGATGCGCATCGGCGAAGGCAACCATCTTTATGTGTGGTGCGGCGCGCAGGGCGGTGTGTTGTTCGTGGGCAACCCCGATGTGGATGAGTGCTGGTATGTGGATGAAAGCCGCTTCCACCCGTCCGAAGAGCAGCTGGGCAAGCTTGCCGGCAGTTGGGCCACCGACGACGGTGCGGTAACCATGACGGTGACCGGCTCCGCGGTGCGGCTGCACAGCCAGGAGGAGGACGCCTCTTTCTCAGCGCTCGCCGCCGACGGCATGCTGAAGCTCCAGCGTGGAAGTGCGGCGTTTTATGCCGCCTATTCCATCGAAGAAGGGGAGCTGCGCCTGTATGGGGCGGGCTTGCCTGTGATCGGGCAGATGGAAATGCCTGTGGCGTTGAGCAGGCAATAGCAAAACAAGAAGCAGTCGGTTGAGGAGGAAGAGCAATGGAGGTCGCGGTGGTGTATTACAGCCTGCAGGGCAACGCTGCCCTTGCGGCTAAGGCCCTTGCGGAAAAGCTAGGGGCTCGATTGCTGGAGCTGAAGGAAACGGCACCCCGCTCATTGGGCCCCGGCGGGTTTATGAAGGCGGGCTTCCAGGCGATGCTGGGCCTGAAGAGCAAACTGCAAGGCCAGCCCTGGCAGGATGTTACCGGCTGCAGCGAGCTTTATTTGCTCTCGCCGGTGTGGGCTTCCAAGGCGGCGCCTGCAATGAACCGCTTTCTGGCCAACTGCGACTTCGCCGGCAAGGCGGTATCCATTTATACGGTGCAGGCAGACCCGGTTACGGATTATGTGAAAGCCCGCCAGGCAATGGCCTCCCAGGTGCAGCGCAAGGGCGGCACGGTGAAGGCCAGCCATGGCCTTGTGGGCGCCGGGCCGGGCAAAGGTGTGAAGGATGCTTTGGCGCGGGAAGTCTGCGAGTTGATTTCCTGACATCGTAACATCCATCCGGATCTCACTGGCAGAGTAAGGAGCAAAAACAATGGGGCGGGCGCTATCTATGGCGCTCGCCCCGTTATTGGTTGATTCTGTTAGTTCGCCGGGAACAAAGTAAGCTTTCGGTCCGCCTCTGTGGGTGTGAGAGGCTGCTCCAGCTGCTGGCCTTCCGGCAGCTTAAAGGCGTAGAAAACCAGCTCCAGATGCACATGAATCACATTTTCATCGTCGGCCGGCATCAGTGTGGCTTCCGGCGTGGCGGTTTGCGTGGTGTCTGGTGAAGCCGTGAGGGGTGCGGCCCCGGCATTTGCCTTGCGATACTCGGTCTGAATATAGGCAACCTGGTTGTAAAGGTCATTTTTCTTCAGGTCGTCCATGATCGCAACATAGTTTTTCCACGTTGTGCGGAACTCCATCGTGATTTGCCGGGTCTCAAACTTCTCAGCTTGCGTGGCCTGGTCGGCCGGGGCCAAAATGGACACTTCCTGCGCTCTGCCTTTGATCAGGTCTTCCAGATAGAGCAGGATCTTGGCGTGGTCGATGCCGGTGGACACGGTGGCGCCTTTTTCTTTCAGGTTTTCTTCCAGCGTTGTGATGTCGCCCTTGATGTTCTCAATGTTGATTGCTTGCATGTTCAACACATTCAGCCGCGATTGGGCGGATGCCAGGCGCTGCTTGGTGTCGCTGGTGTTTTGCAGGTAGGGCACCAGGAAATACATCACATAAACGGCCACCGTCACGATGATCAGGCCGAAGACGATCAGGAATTTCTCTCTTTTTGTAAGCGTCATTGCCCGTTACCTCCTTGCGCGGTGGCTGCCGGCGTGGCTTCCACCGAGGGTGCGGGTGCCGGAGCCAGGCGGACGGTCACGTTGAAGAGCCGGGTGAGGGGCCCTTGTGTGTCTGCGTTTTCCATGACGCTTACCAGGGTTGCCCCATAGGTGTTGGGCTGCGCCCTCAGGTTCACAAGGAACTGGGCCACATCGGAGTCTTTTGCGGCCATCCCTGTCACGGAGAGCTCACCGTTGGCCAGCGTGTAGCCGGTCAGTGTGACCTTTTCCGGGCATGCCACAGAGAGCATGCTGTTAATGTTGGCGGGGTGCAGGCCTGACCCGGCGACGCCCTCCAGGCTGGACACCATGTCCTGAAGGCTGTTGCGCCGGGCGATGCTTTCGTTGAACTCGGTTTCCACATGGGCCAGGGCAGCGACCTGGCTTTCCGCCGTGCTCGCCTTCTCCCGCAGGATGCCGAGCCAGGTGGACGGCAGATAAACCGCCACTGCCGCCAGGGCCAGCACGCCCAGCAGCACAAACAGTGCCACAGTGCCTTGCTTGGCGATTCTCTCGGAATTCTCATTAACCGGCAGCAGGTTGACGTCGCGTTTCATCATGCCGGTTGGCTGCGCGGTTTTGGCTGCCGGTTTGCCGGTGGATGGCGCAGGATTCTGCATCATGTCAATCCACCTCCGTCAGTGTGCAGCCGGCGGCGGCTGTGAATGCCGACAGCCCCTGCGCGGTGCTATTGCCGTGTTGCAACACTTCGGACAGCAGCGTGCCGAACTCCTGCACGGGCAGGTTCATGCGGTCCTGTATCATCTGCGCGATGCCCGGGATGCGGGCGCCGCCGCCGCACAGGTAAACCTGATCCACCGGCGTCATCATATTGCGTGACCGGAAATAGTCGGTGGTGCGGATGGCGTCTGCCACCACCTGGTCCACATAATCGGCCACGGCTTGCCTGCATTCCGAGCTTTGCTCGCCGCCCAGGATCATATCCAGCGCACGCAGCTCGTCGGTATCGATGGCTTTCGCCAGTGCCGCAGCCGCCCCGGCAAGGCCGCCGGCGGTGGATTTGCCCACGAAAAAGCGGCCGGCCTGATACGTATCCACCACCGAGAGGTTCATCCCCAGATCAATGGTGGCGAAATGGCTGCTGCGCCCCAGAATGTGGTTGACCAGCTTCTCCTTGGCGTTGGCCGCCACATCCACCGTGACCACTTTCAGGCCCGCCATGGAGAGCGCCTGGATATAGGGCATTACGGTGCTCTTCGGCACAGCCACAATCATCACCTTGTATTGGGTGGCGGCGCCGTCTGTGAGCACGTCCTGCACCTTGTAGTCGATCACATACATGGCTGGATCCACGGCCAGATAGCCGGAGATTTCGTCCACGACGTTTTGCTTGAGCTGCTCGGCGTTCATCCGCGGCAGCACCATGGGGCGGATGATGATGTCCATGCCGGACAGGCACAGCGCCGCTTTGCCGCGGCTGATGCTGCCGGCTGCCATCGCCTTCTTCACGCTTGCCGCGAGCAGCTTGGTGGAATTGATCATGTTGCCCGCCATCACGCCTTCCGGCAGCGGGGCAATACCTGTTTTCCAGTTGCGCGGGCCGCGGCTCTGCACCAGCTTCACTGCGCTGGAGCCCACGTCCACGCCGATGAGATGTCTCCTTTGTATCGGCAAATGAAGTTCCTCTCCTCCCTGTTTCGTGATATCAGCTTTCCTTGATGCCGGATTCCCCGGAATACATTTCCGAGATCAACGGCTTGATATAGGTGGTTGTGACGGACCCAAGGGTCTCGTTTGCGAAGATGCTGGTGGTAAACGACGGGTCGTTCAGCAGGTCGCTGATGTCTGACGGCGCGAAGATCAGGTCCGCCAGCGTGCTGGAATTGATGCTGTCGTCTGCCCGGACGTCAGTTTTTGCGACCAGCTGGCCGGATATCAGGCAGCTGTTGATTTCGGCCATGCCGACCGTATAAAGCAGCCCGCTCAGCTCGGAGCGGTTGCCCTTGCGGTTGCCGTTGCTTTCCAGCAGGATCTCGAGCTTTGTGCCGGCATAGACGATGATGTTGTCAAAGTGGCTGCTCAGGATTCTGAACGTTCCACCGGTATAGAAGTAACACTTGCTCTGCTGGCTGTTCAGCGAGTCGCCGGAAAGCACGGTGTCGCCCCTCACCACGACCTGACAGCCCTGGCCGGAGGAATTGCGCCGGAAGACGGTGTCGGTGGTGGTCATATTGCCGTTGCAATAGATCTTTACGTTGGTCAGCGTGCTGTCCTCAATGGTCAGCTGGCTGGAAGCGCCTGAGACGTAAATGTGCACGCCGTTCAGCGACGTGTTTTTGATCGTCATGTTGCCGGACACATAGATGGACACGCCCGCCAGCGTCGCGTTTTCCAGTGTGAGGTTGCCCGTGCTGCCGATCTGGCCGGAGGTGGCGGGGGAGGTCCCTCTGATCGTATAACTTGCGCCGGCATTGCCTTCGATGTTCATCGGCGTGACATAGCCGGACGCCTGCACGTTGGCGCCGTTGTTGATCTTGGGAGCGGCCGCGGCCACCGCGGCGTCCTTCGTCGCCTGCGGGAAGCTGCCGTATGACAGCGACCATGTCAGCTTCGACTTGATGGTGCTGTCCACATACAGCTCCGGATGAGCGGGGTCATAATTGGCGGCGCCGAAACCGCCCGAACCGCCATGGTTGGTGTCCACCACGCCGCCGCCCACGATCACGTCACCTTGCACTTTGATCTTGGCGTTCTTGTTGCCGTCCATGTTCACGTTGTCGCCGGCAATCAGCGCGTTGGGGCCAAACTTGGTCAGAAACTCCGTTTTCAGCTTTTCCGTGCGGATGACCGTGATCGAGGCAACCACGGTGCGGGTGGTCTCGCCCGCCACGGCCTTGGAGGAAATGGTATAGGTGCAGATGTTGCCGTTTGGCGTGCCCATCGCCACCGTTGTGACGGTGCTGGAGGGCCCGCCGCGCGATGTATCCAGCGCCGGCTCGGTGAAGCTGGCGGCGGCGTTGTTGCGGATGTTGACGAAGAAATTGTTATAGGCGGTTTGATAAGCCGATCTGTTTGCCGTGTCGGCATACTTCAGCGCCAGGTCGTTGTAGTAGTCTCTCACGGTGCGCTTCAGGTTTTCGATCGCCTGCTGGGTCGCGCGGTTGGCGGCGTAATAATTCCGCTCGTAATTGTCCACCACGGCAGACTGCTTCACGTTGTTCATCGTGAGCGACAGGATGCCCATGCCGAGCACCAGCAGCACCATGATCACCAGAAACACCGACACCAGCGCCGAGCCTCTGTTATTCTTTATCTTTTGCTTCGTAATTTTCCACATGGCCCACATCTCCTTGTCATCTCAGAGCCAGTTGCGTGCTGACTGTGATTCCGTTTACCGACGTCAGCGTGACGGTAAGGAGCTTCCCGCTGACTGACGCGGAGAAGGCCCCGATATTGTGCGCCAGCACCGAACCGTTGTAGTTCAATGTTTTGGCGTTGCTGTCTAGCGTATATGGTTTTCCGCCCACGGTCAGTGATCCAGATGACACACTGACTGCGCCTGCGGTCGTGTTTCGCACCTGCTTGGAAATGTGCAGCGCGGCCTGCCTCAGCCCTTGCTGGTCGGTGGTCTCGTTCATATTGAGGTTGTAGGTTTTGATCCCCAGGATCATGGAGGAAAAAATGGACGTGCCGATGATGGCGATGATGGCGATGGTCACCATGAGCTCCACCAACGTGATTCCCCGGTTTTGCAGGAGTCTCTTTTTCATGGTGCTGCCACCTCCAATGTATCCTGCACGACGCATTGCGGGCTGGAGGAGCCTGCCTTTTCATACATCAGGCATTTCACATCCACCAGCGCGGTGGCCGGCGGGGTGTCGCTGTCATAAGTAAACAGGTTTGTCGGAGAGATGCCAGACACTCTCACGTTGCCGTTCAGCGCCTGGTCAGGCGTCTCATAGACGGCGCAGGCATCCACGCCGGACAGTGTGATGGCGCTCGAGGTGCTTGCCGTGCCGCTGTTGATGATCAGCCCCAGCGGCCTGCCGCCCGGCACCGTGCCGGTGGCGGAGATCCCGCCGGAGATCTGGTAGCTGCCGCTGGGCGACACCGTCAGCGTGATGGAGCTGGAGCTCCCGGTCACATATTTGCCGTCGGGCCCGGTGAAAACGGCGTTGCTGCCGCGGATGAACAGATGGGCGTAACACGGGTTGGGGCCGGAAAACGCGGCCTTGCTGATCGCGCCGGCGGGGGCCGTCTGGATGGAGTAATACTTATCGCTCACCGGCGCGTGGTTGGGGTTGGAGGCCGGGCTGGTGCCGAGCAGGTTGAAGAGCTGGCCATAGGTTTTGGTGCGGAGCTCCTCAATTTTTGCCTGCGCCAGATAGGTGGTCCTGGTGTTATCTTCCGCCAGCACCGTGAACTTGGTGCTTGTCACAAACATATTGATGAGCGGCATGGCCACGAGCGCAAGGATAAACACTGCCAGAAGCACTTCCAGCAATGTGAGGCCCTTGTTGTTTGTGGCTGCCGTTTTTTTCAAATCATTCACCCTGCAATCCTATTGATGATGCCATCGCTAAATGCCGCATAGAGACGGAGCAAATCCTGCCCGAAGAGCAGGGAGGCCAGGCTTCCGGCCGCCAGAAAGGGGCCGAAGGGGAAGTAGTCGCCCTGTTTTAGCACTTTGGCCGCCAGCAGCACTGCTCCGGCCAACCCGCCGGCGACCACCGCCAGCACAAGCGCCAGCAGCGTGTTCTGCCAGCCCAGAAACAATCCCACCATCATCATCAGCTTCACGTCGCCGCCACCCATGCCGTCCTTCCGCAGGATCAGCCGGGAGACCACGTCGATCAGCAGCAGCGGCCCGCCTCCGGCCAGCGCGCCCAGAAGCGCGTCCTGCCAGCGGGGGTTCGGTTTTCCGGTGAGGCCAGTGATGAGCACGGCCACCGCCCCGCACACGGCGCCAAACAGCACCAGGCCGTTGGGGATGATCGTGTGCTCCGCGTCAATGAAGGTTGCCGTGATCAGCACGCATGCCAGTATCAGCGCCGGGATCAGGCTTGCAAGCCCCGGCAGCCGCCACCAGCAGAGCAGAAACACCGCGGCGGTGAGCAGCTCCACGAGCATGTAGCGGGGGCTGATCGGCTTGCCGCAGTAGCGGCACTTGCCGCCCAGGAATAGCCAGCTTGCCACGGGCACCATGTCCAGCGCGGTGAGCCGCGCCTTGCAGTCCGGGCAGTGGGAGGGGGGAGTCCGTATAGACAGTTTGTTCGGTATGCGATAGATGCATACGTTCAGAAACGATCCCACGCACAGGCCCAGGATGCCGATCAGAACCGCCCCATACCAGGGGTTGGAGCCATAGAAGCGAAGGATAGTTTCCAGGTCCATACATACTCCAGTAGTTTGTTGAAAGGGAACGGAACGTGAGTGCACGCTCCGTTCCCCCGGTTGATGACTGAGAAGCTAATTAATCGATGCGTTCACCGTGGCGACGTTGCCTTTGAACACGATGCGGGTGAAGGCGTTCATCATGGCCTCGGTATCCGAGAACCTTGGTGCTTTGCCCTCGCCCAGGGCATCGATCATGTCGGCTTCGCTCGACCATCCGGTCGATGTGATGGGCTCCAGGTACTCATACGCGTTGTGCAGGTTGATTGCGTTTGCGATCTCGGCTGCGTAGGTTATTGCTACGCCTTGCTTTGCTTGTTCAACAACATTTATGAACATAGGGACGGATATTGCTGAGATTATTACCAATATCGCTACAACTACAATCAAATCTACAAGAGTAAAACCCCGCTTGATCCTGTATGATAACATATAGACTATCAAGCTCTAGTTAGGTGACTAATTGACATTAACTGTTGCGATACCATCACTAATCTGAAGTCGATCAAAGGCCGCCCCCTGTTTGTCAGCTTCAATAACAGGCATTAAGTTAGCACCAACGGCAGTTGCCAAATCACCGTAGCTTGCTGGCTTGGTCAAAATGCTTCCATCCATTGCATTTTTGACATTAACTGCGCTTGCAAGTGAGCTGGCGTTAGCGATTGCAACGCCCTTTTCTGCCTCATCCCTAAGGCCAATGAATGAGGGGATTGCGACGGCGGCCAGGATGGCCAGGATCGCGACGACGACGATGAGCTCGATCAGCGTGAAGCCTTTCTTGTTCTTCCTCTTGAGTGTGAGAAGCATGGGTTGCACCTCCAGATTTATTTATCATATAGCACATGGCCATATAATTCGGTTATTAAATT
>JAEYYW010000158.1 GCA_023428265.1 Bacillota bacterium
GAGCCGGCCACGCAGCCGGTCGTCCACACCGTTGCCAAAGGCGAGAGCCTGTCGCGCATCGCCAACCATTATGGCAAGCGTTGGCAGGACATCGCCGAGGACAATGGCATTCGGGCGCCCTGGGTCATACATCCGGGGCAGAGACTACGGATCCTGTAGGCGAGGGTTTTCATACTCGAAAGAGCGCATGCATTGACGGGCGGAGGGGAATGCCCCTCCGCCGGTTTTAGTTCAACGCCGCAAAGGAGGCGCAACATGGCGAAGAAGAATGACCCCTTGGCAATATTGAGTAACCCGTATGGCCAGACTCCTGAAAGCTGGGAGAAATGGAAAAAGGACACCTTTGACCCATACAAGCGCCGGCAAACCAGTGTGCTGAACCGGGCGGAACGGCAGGCGAAGGAGAACTACTCCACCTTCCGCTCGCAGGCCCGCAACCAGCTCACGCAGGCTGTGCAGCAGCTGAAGTCCGCCACAGAAACCGACGCGCTGCGCCGGGGTCTGGCCCGATCCACGATCCATGGAGCAATCGTGGGCAGCGAGACTGAGCGCATGGAAAAGGAGATTGGAAAGCAGACCGACGCTGCCAAGTCCGCCATGGACAAGACGTTGGCGCAGGTGAAGGCAGGGCGGGCGGGCCTGGCGAAGAACAGTCAGGCGGTAACTGGTGTGGATAATGCGTTTAAAGAGTATAAAGCAGTGAATGTGACCAATGTGAAAGCGGTTGCAGATAAGAAAGAAACCAATGCAGATATTATTGGCCGGTTGGTTGCGTTGAACGCGCCGGATCAAGTGGTGAAATCCTTGAAGAATGCCGATGCCATTGCGAAAGCGACATATGGTGCACAAGATGTGGCAGGGTACAATGATGTCAAGAAAAAAGTGCTTGGCGCCTATGGGCTTAAGGATGGCCAGTATGACCCAAACAGTATAAAAGATACATTGGGCAACCGGCTCTATTGGGCGGGAATGAATAAGACCAACAACCTCGTGAACTCGCTGAAGGCCAGTTTTGATGTTGCTGCCGGTATTGTCAGTATGAAGCCGCAAAAAGTGGATGCCAAGGCACCAACTGCCCCATCCACCACAGCGGAACCTTACTTCAACGCATACGCCGCGTTGGAGAAGTCGGGGTTGTTGATGGATGATCCCGACAGCAAGCCTGGTAAACCTGCTGACAAGATCATCGACAACGAAAAAATGTATACATACCTTGTGGATGAGGCGAAACGCAAGGCTGAGCTATACGGCAACAAACCTAAAGATGACAAAGACACCGAGTATTATGAGAAAGCGCAATATATCCAGGTTAGTGAAAAGGAATGGAACGCCAGCGGCTATCATTATGATGAAAACGACATAGACGATGTGGAACGCCGGGCGAGGGGGCTGCCGCCGAAGGAGTTTCTCGACCTGTATTCCATCTCGGACGAGGATCAGAAAAACCGGCTGGAAGGCGAGATGCCGACCGCTGTGCAAAACTCGAGAAGCGTAATAGATGCAATCGATATTTACAACGCGAATCTCTACGCGATGTATCGGGATGGAAAGGCAACGCCGGAAGCACTTGCTGATTTGCTTGCGCAGCACCCGGAGGTGGCGGAGATCAACCGGATGGAGCAGCAGAGGCAGGCGATCATCCAGGCTGCCCGGGATATGGGAGAAACCATTAATCAAGACAGTGAAACCATGACCACACTGGGTGGAAAGTACAATATCAAAACGCTGGAAGGTGCCGGGTTTCAAGCGGGTGCAGGTTTATATAATAGGCAGCATACCACTCGATTGATGTGGGAAGGGGTTCACAAAGCGGGTGCAATAACTGTACTTGATGATCTTGAAACGTATATTGAAACTGGCGATGAGCGCGGTGTGAAAGAATACATCAAGAATCACCCGGAAATATCAGAGTATATGTCTCTTTTGCAGTATGATTCTGTGGATGCTTTTCAAAAAGATATGGCAGGCAAGGCTTATCAAAATGCCAGTGATAAGGCCGGCATGCTTCAAGTTGAATTTGACAAGAAGAAAGATAGGCTGTTGGAAGAAGCAATTATTAGTCGCGCTAGGATTCTCGCGAAAGGGGGGCAGTTTTCTGAGTACTGGGCTAATGTTGTGAAAAGCCATGATTTGGGCTTTAGCTTGATACAACTTAACGAGTATGGTGAGCCACTATATGGTGCGAAACCAGGCGGAGAATATGGAAAAACAAATCACTCCATAGAAGACTGGACTCAGGCAGTGGATATGTCTGATGAAGAGGTCGACGCTATTCGAAAGCAGGCGGGAGAGCAGGAGGTTAAGGCTCAAATCGCTGTGCTAAATGAGAATTTGAGGATAGCAAACGAAGATCGGAAGGTAACCCAGCAAGAACATAGCGAAACGCTTATGGAGAATTTCGCACCAGTTGGGTTTTCGCCAGTAGGGCGCGAGAAAGAACTTACCGACGCAATTCTCAGTGTTGCAGCAATCAAACGGGAAGATGGCGGAACATCTCCGCTATATGATAACTTAATCAATTACTTGGGGCAGGGGTATCGCATTTGGCAGCTCAATGAAGAAGGGGTGCCAATAGTTGAAGACAAATCGATTCTGCCCGAAGGATTCGACGAAGATGTTATCGCACGAACAATTACTGCATGGCAACAAGACTTTTTTGGCACATCCGGCTATGAGATGAGCGAGGTTGATTCAGCGGCAGTACAAGCATCAGCTACCAATATGACGGGCTTTTCCAGGACAGTGAATGACCTGAAAAATGGATTACTGTCAAAAAACAAACCGCCGTTGATGGGAAAGTACCAGAAGGATGGTTCCGATCCGTTTTTGGAAGCCTCATTTATCCAGGCAAACCCATCAGCATATCAGGCAGAAATTGATGATGCGATAAACAGGTTGCGGGCGGACCCAGATCTCACAACATCACAAAAGGCCATTCTTGCATTACTGGAGAAAGGCGTCGCTCTTGAGAACATATTTGAAGGCGCCCCGGATGTATGGTTTGATAAAACCAAGGTCAACTTCTCCTCTATTGAATCACAGCAAAATAGTATGAATGTTGTGAAAGCTCTTGGTGAATTGGGAGTGATTGACCAGCGAGTTGCAACTGCTGCATCAATCATTGAAGGTACAAACTGGAGCAATGCAATTGCGCAAAGCCAGCTGACCGGCGACCGTATTCATGATTTGAAGTATAACCTGATGACTGAGGCATTTAAAATGCTTCCTCAAATTGCAGTGTCGCTCGTTGGAACACCTGCTGCAGGTCTGGCGTTAGGCACTGCCTTTACCGGACTCACAAGTTATGGCACATATGCGGAACAAGCACGGCTTGATGGTGCAAATCTAGACCAACAAAGCCTGTATGGAGTATTGTCTGCAATTGTAGAATCGGGTTTGAACTTAATCCCAACGCAAAGGTTATTGAAAATCCCTGAAAAGGTGCTTACAAACGCACTATTTGAGATTGGTGGAGAAGTAGGCACAACACTAATAACCAATACGCTAGCAAAAGTAATCTATAAACCCGACATGAGTTTATTTTCTGTAGAACGAGGAAAGGATGCGGTATTTAGTATACCGGAGATCATTGACACTATTTTCATTTCGGGGGTTCTCGGTGGAGCCTCCAATGTAGCTGGCATTGCATTTAAAGGCAATCCAGAGACAAGCTCAAATGCAATCACCATCACCCAGAGCGACGGGACAATATCTCTTCTGACCGATTCCAGTGGCAATACCATGATCTTTGGCGATCATGAGGCACAGAAATTTCTCCATGCTGTGGACCGGGGGAAGCCGGATGGGAAACTTTCAATGGTGGACATGTCCGGCTCAAAAGGGTTGGAGATCGCAAGAGAAGCTAATCTTGCGAGCAAACTCAAAGAGTCGGGGCAAAAAGCCAAGCAAGCAATAAGCTCTATTTCGACTGAGGTTGACCGCATCACCACCCTGCTCCAAGGCAAGATCAACGATCAGATGAACACCCTAAACAACTTCATCAACCAGACCAGCGCGTTCCTCAATCCCAACCCCCAATTCGTCCTGGCCGATGGCCCCACCTTCAACACCCAATCCCATTCCGACACTTCAAACACCACCCGCTCTCACAACACAACCACCACCAATACCACCACCACCAACGCCACCTTTGATCTCTCCATCAACAGCAACACCGGCATTGTGAAGGGCCTGCAAGCCCGCAACCTGGAAACCAGGCTGAACGACAAGCTGGCCGCCTCGGGCCGCACCGTCACCCCCGGCGACCTTTATGCAGTCACGGTGCGGCGGGGGAAATATCAGGATGGTGTGCCGTATCATGGGCAGAAGATACAGCCCGCCGGGGATGGCTCCGTCACGCACATATTGGAGGCATTCGGGGTAAGTGCCGGGGGAGAGACGATCAACTTCAAGAGGGTAACCGATGAAACGCTGCGGACGATGGAAAATGGCGCGAAGGCGGGAGAAAATGTTGCGGAGGTTGCAGGAGATGGGGAGGAGAGTGGAGAACATAATAGATCCGTCTCATATAGTCGCCCGTCAAAGTTCAGGAAGGGTATCAAGTCAGCCACATGGTTGCTTGCGGTTGTTGATAGTGATGGTGGCGTAGTTAAGTCACCGGGCGGGAGTATAGTCCAAGAATCTGACAACTGGGTCATGGGACATAAGCCCGGATATGAGTTCAAAAAGCATAAGGCAAGTGCAGCTCGAAGAGGTATTACGAGAAAGGAGTTCATTGATGAACACAACAATCCAGCTCACTACAGGCCAGAAACGAAAGAAGATAATGAGTCTCACATACATGAAGGATCAGATGATCTAAACTTCTGGGAATAGTATCGAGTGTTTGGTGAGGAGAAGAATATTATGGTAAGCAATGAGCGATACAAACAAATCTCAAAATACCTGGTTGGTATTATTGGAGGAGAACCACGTTTTGAAAAATTCTTGGATAAAAAAGAAGAATCTTCAGTAGTTATTATGAAAATTCTTAACAAGCCTGAGGAAGGGGTTTGTTCTTATTCAACCATTGGCTTGTACGAACATCCGATAGGTCTCAAGTATAAAGAGCAAAAACTACGAGTTGAGTTTCTGCTCACACTTGATCAAAAAGAGACTTCGGCAGCCAATATTCTCGCAACAAGTGCATTTCATGTTATAAACTCCGGGCACAAGTGTTATCCAGGGGTGATATTTCATGATATTGTTGGTATGTATAGAAGTGACACACAAATGAAACACATCATGTTCACAAGTCCATTTCTTTGGGATGAGAAGTTAAAAGGTTTTCAAATTGATGATATGGTAATAGAATGGTTGCTTGCTGTTCCAATTTCTGAAAATGAGTGTAAATATGCTGAGGAATTTGGTAGCGAGGCGTTGGAAGACTTGTTTGAACAGCATGGCATAGACATTTTTACCCTTGAAAGAGTATCCATTCTATAGGTTGAGGCACGACAAACTATATACAGTTAGCTCGTGAAGGTAGAGATGATCATCTCTACCTTCTTTTGTAGCTTGTTATTATCTCTTCTCCCTCTCCATCAAACATAACATCGCCATCCTCACTGGCCTGCAAGCCCGCAACCTGGAAACCAGCCTGAACGACAAGCTGGCCGGAGCCGGACGATCCGTCTCATCAGGCGATCGCTTCCTCGTGATGACAAGAAAAGGGAAGTATGTAGACGCTTCGCTTTACCAGCCGGGGCAGGCAGACCAACTAAACCGGAACACTCCTGATGTCGATACAAAGAGAATCCTCCAGGCTGAAGCGGTGGGGTTTGATGGGGAAAGCATTTCGTTTCGGGATGTGACCCAAGATGTGCGGACGCAGGAGATGATGGAGCGCGGCGCAGCGGAGGGAGAAAATGTTGGGGAGGTTGCAGGAGATGGGGAGGGTTCGGTATTACAGTCCATTGATAAAGAAGCAAATTATGTTCTATTCAATAAGGCCCATAAAGATTCTCTTCCCATACCCAAAGGTATAGGCCCTAATGGCGGAAGGCTACAATCCCATCATGGAATTCAAAAAGAATGGGCCATGGAAAACTTGAGGCAGTACAATTATGATCCTGAACTCGCTCCTACAATTACTATTGA
>JAEYYW010000005.1 GCA_023428265.1 Bacillota bacterium
ACCCCCAAGCGAGCCGCGCGGCGCTTGCCCGGTTTTTAACAGGGCGGCATATAATAGACTAGGGAAAGCACCCCAAGCGTTTGACGCATCAGCTGCTGGAGGGAAGAACATGCCCGCGGTCACCACCGGCAACATCCTGGACCTGATCGGCAACACACCGATGATCGGCCTCATGCAATCAACCGGTTGCCAGATTTATGCCAAGGCGGAATTTCTGAACCCCGGCGGCAGCATTAAAGACCGGATAGCTAAGCACATGCTGGAGCAGGCGGCGAAAAACGGGCTTTTGAAGCCCGGCGACACCGTGATGGAGCCCACCAGCGGCAACACCGGAATCGGCGTGGCGCTGTGCGGTGTGCAGCTGGGCTACAAGGTGGTCATTGTGATGCCGGAAAACATGAGCGACGAGCGCAAGCGCATCATCAGAAGCCTGGGTGCCGAGCTGGTGCTCACCCCCGCGGAAAAAAGCGTGGAAGGGGCGCTGGAGGAAGTGGCCCGCCGGCGGGCGGAAGACCCGTCCATATTCGTCCCACAGCAATTCATGAACCCCGACAACCCGGCCATCCATTATGAAACCACCGGCCCGGAGATCTGGGAGCAAATGGAGGGCCGCGTGGATGTGTTCGTCTCCGGCATGGGCAGCGGCGGCACGCTGGCAGGTATTGGCAAGTTCCTCAAGGAGCGCAACCCCAACGCGCGGCTGGTGGCAGCCGAGCCCATGGGAAACTCGGCATTGCTGGGCCATCAAGGCGTCGGCCTGCACGCAATCCAGGGCATCGGCGACGGGTTCATCCCGCCGGTGCTGAATCCGGAAATTGTGGATGATGTGATCGAGGTGACCGATTGCGACGCCATCGCGACTGCCCGGATGCTCGCAGCCAGGCAAGGGCTGCTGGTGGGCATTTCTGCCGGGGCCAATGTGTGGGCGGCGATGCAGGTGGCGGCAAGAGGCAATTGCAATGTGCGGATCGCGACGATCCTGCCGGACCGGGCCGAGCGCTATTTTTCATGCAATCTGATTTAGTTCGGCCATAGTCCCGTGCTTACTCTGTTGGTGTGACTTTTCTGGCGGAGGACTGTCTGGAGAACCAGTTGGCAGCTGCATACAGCCCATATCCCGCCGCCGCGCCCAGCGTGTTTAGTATCACGTCGTCTACATCGGTGGTGCGGCTGATCAGCCCGGTCACCGTGAGGAGAAACTGAACTGTCTCAATCCCAACCGAGCAAAGCACACACGCAAGCAGGCATTTCCAGAACTTCCGGAAAGCCGGCCATACAACAGGCAGCAGCAAGCCCGTAGGCAGAAACAGCAGCATATTGCCCGCCATGTTATACAGGATGGTGCGCAACGGCAGCGTGCCTTCTGTGGCATGGCGGAGATAAGAGAAAATCGTGGAAAAGGGAACCAAATACACCGCATATGTTTTGTAGTTGGGAGACGGCAACAGCGTGAGGTAAGCCACCACCGCCAAATTCGCAACAAAAATGATCTTCAGTAGATCACCGGGAAGTCTATCCCGCCGGTGCCGCAGCAAATCCACAATCACGACAATGATGACCGCCAGGGCAAATGCAGCAGCCAGAAGCAATAAGTGGTTTACCCGAAACATAGGAGCCTGCCTTGCATCAGATTTGCCTCATCATATCACAGGATGGCCGCTCAGGAAACAGAGCCCGTCTCTACTTCATCAACGGGCATAAAAAACAAGAGGCGTAAACGCCTCCTGTTGTGGATCCAAATATCAAACCAGCGCAGCCCCGCGCTCCAACGCCTGCTCATTCACCGGGATCAAATCAGCCTTCTTCTCACCAAACACCTTTTTAAGCGCGCTAGCCATTGACTCATGCTTGAGCGCCCCCGAAAGCTTGAGGTATGCTCCCAGCATCACCATGCCCGCCACGCGGCTGTTGCCAAGCTCATTGGCAATCTCGTTTGCGGGGATGTAATACACATTCAGGTCCTCACGCGCGGCTTTGCGACCGATCAGCGAAGAGTTGATCAGAAGCCTGCCGCCGGGCGCCACAGACTGCTCGAACTTATCCAGCGACGGCAGGTTCATCGCGATGAAGCAGCCGGGGTGCTCAAACACGGGCGAGCCGACCGGGCTGTCTGACACAATCACCATGCAGTTGGCGGAGCCGCCGCGCATCTCCGGGCCGTAGCTGGGCAGCCAGGATACTTCCCTGCCCTCCATCATGCCGCCGTAGCAAAGCATCTGGCCCATGCTCATCACGCCCTGGCCGCCAAAGCCCGCGATCAGGATGTTCTCAATCATGCTGCACCTCCCTGAAAACGCCGAGGGGGAACTGTGGGATCATCTTGTCACGCAACCAGTCCAGCGACTCCACCGGGCTCATGCCCCAGTTGGTGGGGCAGGTGGAAAGCACCTCTACCAAAGAAAAACCCTTGCCCTGCATCTGGTACTGGAACGCCTTTTTGATCGCCCGCTTGGCTGCCACAACGCCTTTCACGTCGTTGACCGCCACGCGCTCCAGATATGCCGGCGCGTCCAGCGTGGCAAGCATCTCGCACACCTTCACCGGCGATCCGCAATGGTCGCGGTCACGGCCATACGGCGACGTGGTGGTGACCTGGCCCACCAGCGTGGTGGGGGCCATCTGGCCGCCGGTCATGCCATAGATGGCGTTGTTGATGAAGATCACGGTGATGTTCTCACCGCGGGCGGCAGCGTGCACAATCTCTGCCGCGCCAATGCTGGCAAGGTCGCCGTCACCCTGATAGGTGAAGACCACCGCGTCCGGGCAGACGCGCTTGATGCCGGTCGCCACAGCCGGAGCCCGGCCATGGGAAGCCTGCTGCATATCGCAGTTGAAGTAATTGTAGGCAAACACCGCGCACCCCACCGGGGCCACGCCGATTGCCCTGTCACCGGCGCCCAGCTCCTCCAGAGATTCGGCAACCAGGCGGTGCACGATGCCGTGGGTGCAGCCTGGGCAATAATGCATCGGCGCATCCGTGAGCAATTCTGTCTTTTTGAATACGGTAGCCATTACCTGCCACCTCCCGCAAGCGTCAAGATCTGGTTCATCACATCATCGGGCATCGGCACCATGCCGCCGGTGCGCCCATAAAAATGCACGGGCTTGGCCCCGTTCACCGCCAGGCGCACATCATCCACCATTTGCCCGCCGCTCATTTCCACGGCCAGCAGTGCCTTCACAGTGGGTTTGGCCGCCGCGGCGGCGATTGCTTCCGCGGGGAACGGCCACAGCGTGACCGGCCGCACCAAAGCGGCCTTCACGCCCTTTTCAGCCGCCATGGCGATGGCGGTGCGCGCAATGCGGGCCGTGGTGCCGTATGCCACCACCACCACTTCCGGCTCGTCGCTGCCGCTTGTCTCAGAGCGGGTCTCGTTCTCGGCGATCTGGGCATACACCGAGAACAGCCTCTGGTTCACCTTTTCCAGCACCTGGGGGTCCAGGTAGAGCGAGTTGACAATGTTGTTGTTGGCCCTCGCGCCTCGGCCTGTGGTGGCCCAGGGCTTTTCCACCGGCTTGCGTGGTTGATAGCGGCCAAACTCCACCGGCTCCATCATTTGCCCCAGCATTCCGTCGCCCATCACCATCACCGGCAGGCGATACTGGTCGGCCAAATCAAAGGCCTCCTGCGTGAGGTCGATGGCCTCCTGAATTGAGCTGGGAGCCAGCACAACGGTGCGGTAGTCACCGTGGCCGCCGCCACGGGTGGCCTGCCAGTAATCACTCTGGGCCGGCTGGATGCCGCCCAGGCCCGGGCCGCCGCGCACGATGTTCACAATCACACAGGGCAGCTCGGCCCCGGCGATGTAGGAAATGCCCTCCTGCTTCAGGCTGATGCCGGGGCTGGAGGAAGACGTCATCACCCTGGCTCCGGCGCCGGCCGCGCCATAGACCATGTTGATCGCGGCCACTTCGCTTTCGGCCTGCAGATAGCAGCCACCCACCTTGGGCATGCGGCGGGACATATATTCGGGGATTTCATTTTGCGGGGTGATCGGATAACCGAAGAAGAACCGGCAACCTGCCTGGATTGCGGCTTCCGCGATGGCCTCGTTGCCTTTCATCAATACCTTGGCCATGTTTCCTCCCCTACCTTTCCACTTCAATGCACACGTCCGGGCACATCCTGGCGCAGCTTGCGCAGCCGGTGCAGCGAGACATGTCGATGTTGCGGGCGGGATTATAACCCTTTTTGTTGATCACGGCCGTGTCCAGCACGATGATCTGCCTGGGGCAGGCATGGGCGCACAGGCCGCAGCCCTTGCAGGCGTCAATGTTGATGCGTATCATTGCCATGGCCGATCCTCCGTTTGCGACCCGGCGAAACCACCGTTTTGCCGGACCGATTGCCTGTTTATTATATTTTATCATCACAACAAAGACAAGCATTCGCCTTCCGGCATCCTGGAAACAGCAAGAATCCGGCAGAAATGCGGCAAAGATCAGAAAACATGATATGCTATTATTGAGGTATCAGGGGAACCTATTAAATTCGATTTGTGGGGTGTGCCAATGGAGTTTGACAAAGTGGTGGCTGACCGCCGCAGCATCCGCAGCTACACAAGCGAGCCCGTAACAACAGAAATGATACAAAGCCTCATTGAGGCCGCCCGGCTTGCCCCCTCCGGCTCCAACCTGCAGCCGCTGCGCTATGTGGTGGCGCACACACCGGAGGCGGTGGCAACGGTGGTGCAATGCACAACAGTGGCCTTTGTGGCACATGCGCCGGCAGTGATCGTTTGCCTGATCGACATGGACTTCATGGCAGGCCGCCCGCCGGTGGACGAGGGCTCCACCTTGCAGAGCCGCGCCTTTGCCGCATATGACCGCCGCCGCAGGCAGTGGTCTGACGAAGAAAAGCGGGCCTATCTGCTTCTGAATGCCGGCATTGCCGTGGAGCATATCGTGCTGAAAGCCGTGGATATGGGCCTTGGCAGCTGCTGGGTCAGGATGTTTGATCAGGCAAAGCTCCTGGAGACGCTGGGTCTGGACAGCCGCTATGAGGTAGCGGCGCTGCTGCCGGTGGGTTGGCCGGCGGAGCATCCGGCCAAAAAGCCGAGGCTTGCAGTGGAAACCCTGCTTCTCAAGGAGTTTTGAGGCATGGAGCGGAAAAAGAAAAAACATCGCGTGTGGAAGATCATCGCTGTGCTTGCCGGGTGCCTGGCAGTCTCGCTCTACCTTCTTTTGCCGATAGGCTTCGGCGTGTTTGCATCAATAAGGCCCGCGAAAAGCTGCGGCACAGCCCCTGATGGGTTTCAGGATGTTACCTTGACCACAACGGATGGGGTGGCACTGGAAGGATGGTACGCGCCGGGCTCCAACGGCAGCGCCATACTGGTGCTGCATGGCAGCAAAAGCAACCGTGACGCCGTGCGCCCCTATGTGCAATTCCTAAAAGACAATGGTTACGGAGTGCTGGCGATTGACCTGAGGGGTCATGGCCTGAGCGGTGGGCATGCCAATGCCTTTGGCTGGCAATGCACCGCTGACGTGGGCGCCGCAGTGGAGTTTCTGAAGAAGCAGCCCGGTGTGGATTCCATCGGGGCGCTTGGTCTTTCAATGGGCGGTGAAGTCCTGCTAGGCGCCGTATCGGCATATCCGGAGATCAGCGCAATCGTAGCCGACGGTGCCAGCGAGCGCTGCACCGCCGATTATGTGGCCCTGCCCGCTAACAATAACCTTTGGAGAAGCTGGACCACCAGGGTGATGTATTGGAGCGTCGGGCTGTTCACCGGTGCAAAGCCGCCCACACCCATCACAGAATCGATCGCCGGCGCTCCCAACACAAGCCTTCTGTTGATTGCCGCAGGCCAATCGCAAAATGAGATTCATTACAACACATTGTTTGCCGACATTGCCGGGGATCGCGCGCAACTGTGGATTGTTCCGAATGTTGGCCATACCGGTGCGTATGCGGCAAACAGCGTGGAATATGCAGCAGCGGTGTCGAAATTCCTTGAATCGTCGCTGCACTCTGGCCAAAAAGGCGGATGAACGCCAATCAGCAAGTTTTACCGTCGTTTTTGCGCCATCGCTCAGCTTTACAATCATGCATGCAAATGTTAAAATAAGCGCGTATTCGAAGCATCGAATCAGTTTAGGAGGTGAATTCTACCGTGGCATACAAGATTTCTGACGCATGCATCAAGTGCGGCGCCTGCGAGGCCGAGTGCCCTGTGAGCGCGATTTCCGAAGGAGCCGATCAGTATGTGATCGACGCGGATACCTGCATTTCTTGCGGCGCATGCGCCAACGTCTGCCCCACGGATGCCATCTCCGAGGGCTGATGCCTTTGGGTCCGGTTGATCCGGTTTGGCACACGAACAGAAGCCTCCCGATCGGGAGGCTTTTTGCTTTATCGGCTGATCCGCTTCTTCAAACTGTCCAGACCGTCCAGTGCTTCCTCCCGGGGCAATCCCCCAAGGGCAAGCGCCTGATCGGGCATGGCCAGCAGCGCCTGGTAAAACGCAACCCCCTCATCGCCGCTGCCGGGCAACCCCGCGTCCAGCATTTCATACAACACATCCTCGGCGCGGGCATATTGGCCTGTGCGCCAAAAATGGCGGAACGCCGCGCCAAGCACGCCCTCCGGCAAAGCCACCCTGCCCAGGAGGCTCAGCCACTCGTCAATCCACCGGGCATGCTCCGCACCTTGCAGCTGCTCGCTTTGATCCACAGCCACCAGGGATATGCAGAGCGCCTTCAGGTATAAGGCGCTTTCATCCGCACCGCGCAGCCGCCCCACATCGGCCTTCTCCGCGATCAGCTGGGCCAGCAGCGCGCAGCGCTCATAATCAGGCAGGCCGCCAAGGCTGGCGACTGCCATCAAGTCACTCCAGGGCAGCTCCTCAACCGCTTGCTCCGTCAAGCCAAAAAACTTCCGAAGCGTGGCCTGATACAGATCCACCGCTTCTTCCAGCCTGTTTTCCTGCTTGAGGCCCATGATTTTTGCCAGACCCCAAACCAGCAGCTCAATCTGACGCATGACGTAGTCGTTGGGAAACAACAGGCCTCTCCTCCCCGAGCGCGCTTGCCACAATTTAAAGCCAGTATATCACAAGCGCCCGCCAAGGCGACAGAACTCCTTCGTTTGTGTTATAATAAAACAACGCCAACAGTGAACCGGCGTGTACACCGTAATGAGTTGATATACAGAGAGGGTTATTGAATAGAATGAGCACCACTGCATCCCACCCGGCAAAAAGGCTGCTGCGACTGGCCGCGCTGCTTGTTTGCGTGGCACTTCTTGTGTCGTGTTCCAGGACGCCCAAACCCACACCCTCACCCGCGGAGACTGCTCCGGGGCAGACCACCGAACCGGGCACAGCCGGCACCCAGACAGCGGCAGCGCCAACGCAGGGCTATGAAATTTACTATGCGGATGTGGGAAAGGGCGACTGCGCATTGATCGCCTTGCCGGGCGGAAAGTGGGCCCTGGTGGACGCCGGCCCGGAAAGCGGCGCCGCAGCCATCCATGGCTTGATGTCGGTGCTGGGTGTGAAACAGTTTGAGGCAGTATTCATCTCTCACCCCCACAATGATCACATCGGCAACCTGGATCACATTCTTTCGCTGGCAAGCGCTCCGGTGATCTATACCGGCCCCGCAACCTTTGAGAAGGCTTCCAAGAAACTGGAAGAAATTGCTGCCGGCCATAAAGTGCCGATCACGACGATGTCTCCCGGGCAATCGGTCAATCTGGCCGGCGTGACCTTCACGGCAATGGGTCCCAACGGCACATTTGCTGCGGAAAACGACAACAGCCTTGTGCTGATGATGGAGTTCGGCGGTGTGAAAGCCCTCTTCCCCGGTGATCAGCAGACGGAGGCGGAGGCCGCATTGGTCCAGGCAAAGAAAGATGTGCGCTGCACCATTTTGAAAGTGGGCCACCACGGCCAGGATGACGCATCGTCGGAAGCATTCCTGAGAGCCGCCGCTCCCCGCATCGCCGTGATTACCACAAGCGGTGAAGCCGATAAGGCGCCGGCCCCCGCAGTCACCGATCGGTTGAAAGCGCTGGGCGCGACCACCTATGTGGTGGGGCAGACAGGCACCTTGCGTTTTTCCTCCGCAGACGAATCCATCGCACCGTTCTCCCCGCCCGGCCAAGCTGCCGGCCTTGTGATTGAGGCGGTGGATGTGAAGGCGGAATATGTAGACATCAAGAACCCAACCGATGCAGACACGAACATGACCGGCTGGTGCCTGCTTTCCGAGAAAGGAAACCAGACATTCTTCTTCCCGGAGGGCTTCGTGTTAAAATCCGGCGAAACCGTCCGCATTTGGAGCGGGCTGGAGGAGAGCGAGGCAAAGGGCGGCTTGTTCTGGACTTCCAAGAAAATATGGAGTGACAAAAAAGAAGACAAGGCATCTCTGACCGATCCGTATGGCAGGTTTGTCTCGACCAGATAACCCGCAGGAATCAACGAAAACGCCGGGGCAGATCGAACCGTCTGCCCCGGCGTTTTTGATCAGAATTGTTCAGGCGCTGGTGCTGCCGGAAGTTTCCGCAGTGACGTTGAACTCCTCCTTGGCCGGGAAGAGCAGCGCAGCGCCGAAGGCCACGGCCACGCTCACCACCATTGCGATGGCGCCGGCCATCGGAGCCTCAAACCTGAATGTGCCAAACGTGATGAAGTTCAGTGCCATGGAAGTGACCAAACCGGCAATCATACCGGCCCAGGCAGAAGCCTTGCCCGCCCGCTTGAGCCACAGCCCTGTCAAGAAGGGGCCCAGGAACGCGCCCGCTAGCGTGCCCCAGGATACGGACATCAGCGTGATGATCGTAGCGTTTTTATCCATCGCCATATAGAAACTCAACAGCACGAAGACCGCGCAGAACACGCGCATCAGCACCTTGACAGTCTGCTGCTTCATCTTCGGAAACAGCACGCCGCCCACAAGGTCCATCGAAATGGCCGAGCTGGACACAAGCACCAGCGACGACAGCGTGGACATGCTGGCCGAAAGCACGAGCACCAGCACAACGCCGAGGACCACCTCCGGCAATGCTTGCTGGAAAACCAACGGCATCACGCGGTCAAAGTCTTTGACACCCAGATCGTTCAAAGGGACGGTATTATCCAGAAACAGCTTTCCGAACACACCCAGGAAATAGGCGCCGCCGGCGATCACCAGAGCAAAGACGGTGGAAATGACCGTGCCCTTCACAATGGCCTTATCGTCACGGATGGCGTAAAACTTATGCACGATGTGGGGCAAACCCCAGGTGCCCACGCTGGTGAGAACCACAAAGGATAGCAGGTTCCAAATCCCGGGAGGGCCCACAAGCTGTGTGAGCTTCGGGTCAATTTCCGATAGTCTTTTCAGACCCTCGGAAAGGCCGCCCACCTTCTGGTTGGAGATCACCATGACAATGACGACCACGATGCCTGCCAGCATGATGACACCCTGGAAGAAGTCAGACAGCGCCGTGGCTTTATACCCGCCCACCACCAGGTAGATGCCGGTGAGCACCGCCATCCCTAGCATACAGTAGAAAAACGGGATGCCGATGATCGTTTCCGTGAGATAGCTCAAGCCCTGATAAACCGACGCCGAATAAGGCACCAGGAACACAAATATGAGCAGCGCCGATAATATCTTCATCGTTTTGCTGCCAAACCGCTTTTCAAAGAACTCCGGCATCGTGCTGGCGTCCAGCGCGTGGGTGAGGCTGCGCGTGCGCTTGGCCAAAACAAGCCAGGCCAGCAGGCTGCCAATCAAAGCGTTGCCAATGCCGATCCACACTGCCGACATGCCGAAGCCCCAGCCCACCTTGCCGGCATAGCCGATCATGATCACAGCGGAAAAATACGTTGTGCCATAGGCAAACGCCGTCATCCAGCCGCCCATGTTGCGGCCGCCAAGGAAAAAGTCGTTGAGGTTTTTGGTGCGCTTGGAGGTGTATACCGCGATTGCAACAAGCATGAGAGCATAAATGCCCAACAGGATATAAATAGACACCATGATTTCCATCCTTCCATACTGCATGTAATCAAGAGCCAACTCAACCATTCAGCCTGCCATACTACATGGGTAATATAACATATCACACACTGCCAAACAAGAGCATTCGCGATGATTTGCTGTTTCCGCGCGATCATCTCACCACAATTATGCGGTATTTTGACATGAATGGACGAGAAATGACTTTGTTGCGCCAGGCGAATTGTGCCGCGGCCAAAGGCATGGTAATCTTTTGAAACATTATGCCTGCTCAGAAGAGCACAAAAGGAGGATTCCCATGACCGACGCCACAACGCCCGCCAGGCAAAACCGCTGGGTGCCAGTCATCGCCAGTATTGCCATCCAGTTATGCCTCGGCACAGCCTATATTTGGAGTGTGTTCCAAAACGGCATCGCCGAACGGCTCTTCGGCGGAGACAATGCCGCAGCCGGCCTCACCTTTTCCCTGCTGCTCGGTGTGCTGACATGCGGAAGCACCGTGGGTGGCATGCTGCAGGATCGGTTCAGCCCCAAGCCGGTGATCATCGGCGGCGGCATCATCCTTGGCATCGGTTTTGTGCTGGCTTCTTTTACCACAAACGCCGCGCCGTGGATGCTGTGGGTGACCTACGGCGTGCTTGGCGGCTTCGGCATGGGCACGATCTATTCCACCACCATCGCCTGCTGCCAGAAGTGGTTTCCGGACAAGCGCGGCTTTATCACCGGCATGATCGTGGCTGCCCTGGGTTTTGGCGGCGTGGTCTTTACACCTCTGGCGGAGGTGCTGATCAAAAAGCTGGGCGGCGGCGTGGCCGGCGTGGGCGAGCTGGGCACCTTTGCCTGGCTGGGTGTGATCTTTGTGATCGTGTGCGTGGCCGGCGCGTTTTTTGTCAAAAACCCGCCCCAGGGTTACCGTCCGGCCGGCTGGACGCCGCCGGCAAAAGCAGCCAATGCCACAACCGCTGAGGATTTCACCCCCCGGCAGGTGGTGCGGACGCCTCAGTTTTACATGATCACAGGCACGCTGATGCTGGCCTGCATGGCCGGTCTGATGATGATCGGGTTTGCCAAGCCCATCGCCATAGCCAAAGGCCTGGGCGAAGTGGCTGCCGTGGGTGTGATGGTGATCTCGATATTCAACTCCTTCGGCCGCCTTTTCTGGGGGTGGGTGTCTGACAAGCTGGGCAGAAAAAACACCATCCTGCTGCTGCTGGCCGCCACCGCCGTTGCCATCCTGTTTGTGAACATGGCCACCGGCTACTGGATTTTCGCCCTGATCGCATTGGTTGGGCTGTTTTACGGCGGCTTTCTGGGTGTGTTTCCGGCTCTCACCGCCGACTTCTTCGGCGTGCGCAGCATGGGCATGAACTATGGCATGGTGCTGCTGGGCTTCGGCGTAGGAGCGGTTGCGTCTTCCTATATCGCCGGCTATTTCAAGAATGTAGCCGCCCAGGATATTAACCTGATGCTGCCAGCTTTCCTGATCGCATCGGCGGCATCCGCGATGGGCCTGGTGCTGATGCTGTTTGTAAAGCCTCCCAAGCATAAGAAAGCCAGCTGATCAACGGCTGCCCCCCTGCCCCCTGCCCCGCCGCGTGTTGCCGGATGGGGCGGGGGGGTTAAATATCTCTGGAAAACAGGGCAATGTCTTCCCTGAAAGCCCAGCCATTGCCCCAGAAGGCCCTGCCAATTGCGTTGTCCGCCACCACAAACACATGGCATTTGCTGATGCCGGCATCCCGCAGAGCGTTCAGGCTCATTTGCACCAGATTTGTTCCAATGCGCCGGCCCCGATATTCGGGCCTCACGGCAAGATGATACAGAAACCCCCGCCGCCCGTCATGGCCGCACATCACCGTGCCGACCAGCTGGCCATGTTCTGCACACACATAGCTCATGCCCGGATTACGGGCTAGAAATGCGGATATGCCGGCTTCCGAGTCATCATTCACCAGACGCACGCCGGGCGTCGCCCGCCACAGGTCAACCATGGACTCATAGTCTGAAAGCACCATTTGCCGAAACTCCATTACAATCACCGTCCAGTCGTTTTAATGATTATAACTATATTTGCATATTTATGCAATCACGGCGAAACAGAAACGCTGCACCCAGATGGATGCAGCGCCAAAGGACAACGATTGAGGATTATGGTCAGAAACCTTCAGGCAATATACATTGCCTCGGCAGACTTTGTTACGTCACCGGATGAAAGCCCCGAATAGAACCGGCTGTATTCCTGCCGCGCCGCCTGTTGCTCCTGTCTGCGGTGGCGATCAATTTCATCCACATGCTGCACCAGGTGCTCCACCACATAGGTATCCAGTGCGCCGGATCGCGCCATGCTGGACACAAGCTCCAGCGCCTTGGAGATTTCCATCCCCACACGGTATGGACGGTCCTCCATCACAGCCACAAACACATCGGCCACCGCCATGATGCGTGCGCCCAGAGGCAGCTTGTCGCCGCTCAGGTGGAAGGGATACCCCTTGCCATCCAGCCGCTCGTGGTGCATGGCCGCCCATGTGCGGATCGTATCAAACTCCTGAATCCCCATCAGCAGGCGGTTTGTATAATAGGTGTGGCAGCGGATCCGGTCATACTCCACTTTCGTGAGCTTTCCATTCTTCTCCAGAATCTCTTCCGGCACAATCAGCTTGCCGATGTCATGCAAATAACCGGCCAGGCGCATCATCACGCGCTCCTGCTGCGAAAAGCCGCAATAACCGGCCAGCATTTCCGCCACTGCCGAAACGCCTGATGAGTGGCTGGCCGTAAAGCTGCTGCGGAAGTCGATGATTTGGCTGTAAAGCTTGCCCAGGCTCATCAGGTCCGCCTCGTCCAGGTGCAGGTTGCGCGCAAGTGCGGACTCAAACAGCGGCTTGCTGAACGCGTCGCGCGCGTCCAGCCAGAAGCTTTCCACCGCCGCGATGCCTACAAACATATCCACAAGCGAGGGCATGAACATTTTGCCGCTGCATTCCAGGATCTTGTCACGGATCTCATCCACATGGAAAAGGGAGAAATCGGGCTGCATCAGCACCGACACACGGTCTGCCAAAAAGATAATCTGGCTTTCCAGGGGGATTTCTTCCCCCTCCACACCCTTCTGCTTGCCCCAGTTCCAAAAGGTGTGGTGGTAGCGGATGATCGGAGCAATGTGCGCGAATGGCCGGAACCGCCTGAGCAGCATGTAGCCATACTCGGAATGGGTGCCTGAGTTTTCATCAAAACTCAGCAGGTCCAGCCGGTCGCGGGTGCGCAGGCCGCCAATGTCGTGAAGCGCGGCGGCAAGGATCAGGTTTTCAAAGCGGTTGCCTTGCAGGCCGCAGGCGATACCAAAATAGCTTGCGATGCATGCGACGCGGCGGTGATGGTTGTTCACCTCACTGCTGACAAGGTCCACGGTCTCCGCGAGGCTTTCAATCAAGCTGCTGATTCGAATAATCATAAAAACTCCAGTGATCGTAAAATGGAACAATTCAAGCACATAATGCCCAACTTAACCCGCTGATTAACAGAAGTTTGCCATTCCAGTATCAAGGTAGTAACCATCAGCACGCAAAAGGAGAGCGCCGGATCCGGCGCTCTCCTTCCTTGCCTGCTCGGTTAGGCTTTTTGCTCCTCGCGGATGCTCTTGAGGCGCTTCATCACATCGTTGGCGCCGCGTCCGAAATAGTCGTGCAGGATCTCATACTCCCGATAAAGCTTCTCATACATCGCCACATTTTCCGGGATCGGGCGATACACCTTATCCAGCACACGGCCCATCTCTCTGGCCGCGTCAAAAATCGTGTCATAACCGCCGCGGGCGCTGCCTGCCGCCACTGCGCCGAACATTGCGGAGCCCACCGCCGGAGCCTGGCTGGAAGCGGCGATACGGATCTCCATGTTGGTCACGTCGGCATAAATCTGCATCATCAGCTCGTTCTTCTGGCTGATGCCGCCGGCGGCATAAAGCTCCTTCACGTCCACACCGTATTTCTTGAAGTTATCCACGATCATGCGGGTGCCATAGGCGGTGGCTTCGATGAGCGCGCGATAGATCTCTTCCGGCTTGGTCAGCAGTGTCAGCCCCACCATCGTGCCGGTCAGGTCCACGTCCACCAGCACGGAGCGGTTGCCGTTCCACCAATCCAGCGCCACCAGGCCGCTCTCGCCAACCTTCAGCGCAGCCGCCTTGTCCGTCAGCAGCTGGTGGATGCCCACGCCTTTGGCCTTGGCTTCCGCTTCATACGCCGCCGGCACGCAGTTTTCCACAAACCATTCAAAGTGGTCGCCCACGCAGCTCTGGCCGGCTTCAAAGCCGGGGAAGCCAGGTAAAATGCCGTCTTCCACCACGCCGCACATGCCGGGCACGATCTTTTCCTGCTCGCCCACCACCATGTGGCAGGTGCTGGTGCCCATGATCATCAGCATCTTGCCGGGGCCTGTGATGCCCACCGCGGGCACGGTCACATGAGCGTCCACATTGGCCACGGCCACGGCGGTGCCGGCGGCAAGGCCTGTGCGGGCGGCCATATCGGCAGTCACTTCGCCCGCCTTGGTGCCCAGCGGGTAAATGTCGGTGGCAAGCTTGTCTTCCACCACATTCTCCAGGCGGGGGTCCAGCGCTTTGAAGAACGCCTTGGAGGGATAGCCCTCCTTTTTGGACCAGGTGGCTTTGTAACCGGCGGTGCAGCTGTTGCGGCGCTCGTTGCCGGTGAGCTGCATCACCACCCAGTCGGCAGCCTCCATGAAGCGATCGGCGGCGGCATAAACCTCCGGAGCCTCATCCAGAATCTGCCAGATCTTGGGGAACATCCACTCTGAGGAAATCTTGCCGCCATACCGTTTGAGGAAATCCTCGCCCATCTCTTCGGCCTTGGCGTTCAACGCATTGGCCTCATCCTGCGCGGCATGATGCTTCCAGAGCTTGATATAGCTGTGGGGGTTGTGCTCCCACTGGGGTTTCATGCAAAGCGGCACACCGGCTTCATCCACCGGCAGCATCGTGCAAGCGGTGAAATCGATGCCCACGCCGATCACGTCTTCGGCCCGGATGCCGGATTCCTTCAACACCGCCGGGATCGTCTGCTCCAGCACCTCGATATAGTCGCCCGGATGCTCCAGCGCCCAGTCCGGCGGCAGTTTTGTGCCGTCTGGCAGCTGCTCATCCATCACGCCGTGGGTATAGGCCTTGACCGCGGTGGCCAGCTCTTTTGCCGTGCCCAGCTCCACAAGAACGGCGCGGCCCGACTGTGTGCCAAAATCCACGCCAATGGCATATTTACTCATATGGATTCCTCCTGCGAATTGTTGACATGAAGAATATAACAGATTGGGGCGTTCTCTTCAATAAAGATGTGGTTTCGATTGCCAGGAATTGCTTGCTCTGCACTTCACATCCAAACATTTGTTTGGTATTCTGTTATTATTCAGACATCAGGAGTAAGAATATGACATACAATGAAGATTTTTATACGGTAGCTGCAAAGCGCCGCACAGTGCGAAACTTTCAGGACAGGCCTGTGGAGTGGGAAAAAATTCAGCGGGCACTGGAATGCGGCATGAAAGCCCCCACGAACAACCACGCACGGGACTGGCATTTTGTTTTCCTGAAGAGCCCCGATCTGCGAAAATCCATCCTGGAGTGCAGCGGCGCCTTCAGCCGCACACCAGACAGGGAGTTCCTGGACAAAATGCTTTCAAAGCTAAAAGATGAAACACAAAAGCAAGTATACGCCTACTCCGTGCCCCTGCAGGAGAAAATACTGCTGACAGCGCCGGAAGTGCTGCTCGTTTGCTACCGTATGGGGAAAAAGCTGCAGGACTGCGAGCGACTGTTTGACCTCAACGGCTTTGCGTCCGCATGGTTGGTTGTGGAGAACATACTGCTTGCTCTGGCAGCAGAGGGGTTGTTTGGTGTCACGATGGTGCCGTTTCGCACAGACCTGCTCAAGGAAATGCTTGGTATTCCCGACGAATATGAGGTGGCAACCTTGCTTCCCTTTGGTTATCCCGCAGTAGAGCCGGTGATACACCAGATAACCAGAAACCTTGAGGATACAGTACATATTGACCGATGGTGACGAAATTTGTCATAAACACGTGCGACATTATGTGATATAATTGTTGATTGTCACATCACTGCATTCAAAAGCATCATACAAAGGTGGTCCGGCAATGAAGCTGCTGCTCGTCTCCGACAAAGAGGACAGGTATATCTGGGACTACTTTGACCCGGAGCGATTTCGTGATATCGACCTCATCATCTCCTGCGGAGATATGAAGGCCGAATACTTATCATTTCTGGTCACAATGGTCAACAAGCCATTGTTTTATGTGCCGGGGAACCATGATAAAAGCTATTTGCGGAAGCCGCCGGAAGGCTGCACGCCGATCGATGACGAACTGGTTGAATTCAACGGCTTGAGGATCATGGGCTTTGGCGGCAGCATGCGATACAACCTTGGCCACTATCAGTATACTGAAAAGGAAATGCAAAAACGCATTCAGAAGCTATGGTTCAAGCTGTGGCGGAAAAAGGGTTTTGACATCCTGGTCACACACGCGCCTGCAAAGGATTGCGGCGACGGCCCAGACCTGTGCCACTCCGGATTCCAGTGCTTCACGGATCTGGTTGCCAAATACAAACCGAAATACCACTTTCACGGGCATAACCATCTGGAATATGGCAACTTCCCCAGGATCACCACCTGCGGGGAGACCACTGTGATCAACGCCTGCGGCTATTACATACTGGATACAGAGAAAGCTCTTTGAGCCTGCGTTCCGGCAGCCCAAAGGGGGCGGGCGCCACTGCGCCCGCCTGCTAAAGTTCCAGCAATTCTGCGGACATCACCGCATCCACCCCGTTGGGGGGTGCCGCAGGGATATCGCCGACAATGCCATCCACCAGCCAGTCCATTTCAATGATTTGCTTGGCATCCGCCGTCTCTCCGGCGGCAATCCGTTCCACACAGGCCTGATCCAGGATCGGGCCGGTAAACGGGTTGTAGGCCCCCTCTTTCATCAGGTTTTTGAACAGGCTCACAAGCTTATGCGTCTCCAGCGGGACTGATTTCTTTGCATACATAATGTCCACAATGCCCGATTCAAGCCCCCACCAGAACTGCATGGGCCGGGCTTCGGGCGACCGGATCGCCCCGGAAAGCATATGGCGCACCATCATCTCGTAGAAAACACCCCAATTCCAAACCGGGGTGGCGATGTATTCATCGGGCGCGCATCCGATGTCGCATTGCACCGAATACAGCCCGTATTCGCCCTCGTAACCGGCCCCCGTAAAGGTGTTCTGATGCGAAATGATGTCGCATCCAGCCTCAGCCAGGCTGGTGCTGCTGTGCGGGCCGGCCTTTTCAAAGTCCCATTGATAAGCCCAGGACACGATCACCTGCGCCTTCGGGTTCACAAGCCTCACGCCCAAGGCAAACGCGTTCACGCCGCTGATCACGCCCTTGACCGGATATGTGCCCACATAACCGATTTTGTCAGTCTTTGTGAGCGACCCGGCGATGAGGCCGGTGAGGAACCGCGACTCATAGATCCGCCCGAAATAGGTGTGCACATGTTTAAATGGATGCTGCTCGCTGCACACATAAATCACTGCGTTCGGAAACTCCAGCGCCGTGCGCAGCGCGGCGTTTGCAAAAGCCGGGCTGGTGGCAAAGATGATGCTGTTGCCATCCTGGATCAATGCCTTGAAAACGTTGTAGGCCTCGATGATATCCTCGGCGACATTGTCCACATACGTGGTTTGAATCGTATCCTTCAGCATCTGCTGGATATGCTGGCGGCCGATCTCATGGGCCTTGGCCCAGTTGGATTCTTCCACGCTGCCTGCGTAGGCGAAAGCGATTTTCACAGGATGCTTGGGCTTGACAATATTAATGATTGAGGAAAACAGCGATGGTTCCGGCATTTCCTCAGGGCTTGTGTTGAAGTCGGCATCCACATCGGCGGAGTTGCGAAGCTCACTGAGCAGCGAGCGCAGCCGCTTGCGCATCGTGTCCTCGTTCATCTTCTTGTGGAGCTTGTATAAATCAAAATACCGCAAGAAGACGTCACCCGTCGTCATCGGAAGCTTGTTGCCGCCCAACTCATACAGAAGCCGCCGGAACGGCATATAGTATGACTGCAGGAAATACTGATAGGGAGCGTCCCGCTCAATCCTTGGCACATAGGCGCTCTTCATCAGCCTGAGCAGAATGTCGTAGGAGCCGGGTTTGCTCAGCCAGATCGCGTTGATGCGTGTCTCCTTGAAAAACTCCAGAAACTCGTAATAAAGCTTGACCTTTTCGCTGGCTTCGTTATATTTGGGCACCAGGCGAATCACCTCGCCCCGCACGCTGCCGGCGTCCAGAAATTTCAGCACGCTGACACGCTTGTTGCCCTCTATCACATAGAAGCGGTTGAGAAACTCATACACCTTGATCGGGTCCTGGATGCCCTCGCGTAGCTGATAGGCATACACAGCCTTCCACTTGAACGCAAACTCTGTGCCCAGGTTCAGCAGGGGCATGAAGTTCGGCGCAAAGGAGGCGCTGCGCCCGGAGCTGTAGGTGCCGATCACCTTTTTCAACGGCAGCTCCACAAACCCCAGGTTTTCGCGGGAGGCGATTTCCGAATCAAGAAGAAACTCATCCAGGTAGGGCAGGTTCCCCGGCCGGCCCTGGGCCACCATTTGATTATATGCGCGGATGCCGGTTCGTCTGGCTGCAAGATAAGCGCTGTCGGCATCGATCGTCATATTGTCCATATGTACCACCTTTCACCGGCTCGGATGTGCCGGCAAAAATATATCTTCATAATCATCTTAATGCATAGGCATTTCGGATGCAAGATGCATTGAAAAGGCGTTCGCACGTGCTAACAACGGATGGCGGCCAATCATATGATGGAAACAGATACATTGCACCGTTCCGATACAGATATCAGATTTGGAGGGTTCAGCATGTTTTTCAGAGGCAAACAGGAGTCGGGGGCCCAGCAGCCAAACAAGCAGCCTTCGGCGGTTTCACCAATACAAACGCCAAACAACCCCAACGTCGTGTCCCCGATTCAAGAAGGGAACAAGATGCCCAATTACGTATCCCCGATTCAAGAGGGGAACAAGATGCCGAATTATGTATCCCCGATCCAGCAGCCCGGTAAGATGCCCAACGTGGTTTCCCCGATCCAGGAAGGTAACAAGATGCCCAACTACGTATCCCCGATTCAAGAGGGAAACAAGATGCCAAATTATGTATCCCCGATCCAACAGCCCGGCAAGATGCCCAACGTAGTCTCCCCGATCCAGGAAGGGAACAAGATGCCCAACTATGTGTCCCCCATCCAGGAGGGCAACAAGATGCCCAATGTGGTCTCTCCGATCCAGGAAGGCAACAAAATGCCCAATGTGGTTTCCCCGATCCAGGAGGGCAACAAGATGCCCAACGTGGTTTCCCCGATCCAGGAAGGCAACAAAATGCCCAATGTGGTTTCCCCGATCCAGGAGGGCAAC
>JAEYYW010000009.1 GCA_023428265.1 Bacillota bacterium
GGTTTTCCTTTTCCTCCAGCGGCATGATACAATGGATTGAATGCTGACGACAGCGGAAGGGAGACTCCTATGAAAGTGCCGCCGATCATCAAAGATATGCCCCGCCTGCTGCATGGGGGCGACTACAACCCGGAGCAATGGGCCCATGACCGCTCCATTTGGCGGGAGGACATGCGCCTGGCAAAGCTTGCCCACATCAACACGCTTTCGGTGGGCATTTTCTCCTGGGCCGCGCTGGAGCCGGCAGACGGACAATATGATTTCGCCTGGATGGACGACGTGATGGGCATGCTGGCGGAAAACGGCATCAAAGCCGTGCTGGCGACCCCGTCCGGCGCGAGGCCCCCGTGGCTGGCACAGAAGTACCCCAGCGTGCTGCGCACCGACCCCAACGGCCTTAAGCGACAATACGGCGGCCGCCACAACCATTGCCCGACGTCTTCGGACTACCGGCGAAAGGTGGCAGAGATCAACGGCTTGCTGGCGGAGCGTTATCAGAACCACCCGGCGCTGGGCCTGTGGCATGTGAGCAATGAATACAGCGGCGAGTGCCACTGCGAGCTGTGCCGCGAGGCGTTCCGGCTGTGGCTGCAAACACGCTACAACTCGCTGGAGGAGCTGAACCTGGCCTGGTGGAACGCTTTCTGGAGCCACACCTATACCGACTGGAGCCAGATTGAGCCGCCCTCGCCGCTGGGTGAGAGTGAAAACCATGGCCTGATCCTGGACTGGAAACGGTTTGTGACACACCAGACCGTTGATTTTTTGAAGGCGGAGATGGAGCCATTGCGGCGGATCACGCCGGATGTGCCCTGCACCACCAACTTCATGGAGTTCTTTGACGGCCTGGATTATGCTGCCCTGGCTAAAGAGCTTGATGTGGTGAGTTGGGACAGCTATCCCGCCTGGCGCAGCGACGAGCAAGATGCAGCCGTGGCCTGCCGCACGGCCATGGCCCACGATATGATTCGCGGCCTGAAGGGCGGCAGACCTTTTCTCCTCATGGAGAGCACGCCCTCCGCGACCAACTGGCAGACGGTCACCAAGCTCAAAAGGCCCGGCCTGCACCGGCTGGCAAGCCTGCAGGCGGTGGCCCACGGCAGCGACAGCGTGCAGTATTTCCAGTTTCGAAAGTCCCGCGGGAGCTTCGAGAAGTTTCATGGCGCGGTGGTGGACCATGAGGGCAGCGAGAACACCCGCGTGTTTCGCGAGGTGGCCGAAACCGGCGCGCTGCTGACAGGGCTGGACGAGATTGTTGGCACGATGCGCGAAAGCCGTGTGGCCCTCATCTATGACGTGGAGAACCGCTGGGCGTTGGATGGCTGCAAGGGCTTCCGTGCAAAGAAGGATTACCTGCAAACGGTGCTGGACCACTACGCCCCCTTTTGGAAGATGGGCGTGCCGGTGGATGTGATCGACAGCACGATGGATTTCTCCGGCTACAAGCTGCTCATCGCGCCGATGCTCTACATGCTCCGGCCCGGTGTGGCCGAGCGGATCGACAGCTTTGTGAAGGCCGGCGGCGCTTTTGTGGCCACCTATTTATCCGGTTATGTGGACGACCACGACCTGTGTTTCCTGGGCGGGTTCCCCGGGCCGCTCAAGGAGGTGCTGGGCGTCTGGGCAGAGGAAATGGACAGCCTCTATGACGAGGAACGCAAGCAGGTGACTTGGCGCGGGCAGGAATATCTGGCCCGGCACTTCTGCGAGGTTGTGCACCTGCGTGGTGCTTCCGCCGAAGGGGTGTTTGACGAAGACTTTTATCAAGGCCTGCCGGCGGTGACCGAGCACAAGCATGGGCTTGGCCGCACCTGGTATCTGGCCGCCCGCATGGATGACGACTTCCTGATGGACTTCACCGCCCACCTGCTTGCGGAGCTGGGCATTGAGAAGACACTGCAGACCAAACTGCCGGAGGGTTGCACCGCGCAGGTACGGACAGACGATAAAACGGAATATGTGTTTCTGATGAACTTCATGCCTTATGAGCAGCAGATCGACGTGTGCCAAGGGGGCGTCAGCATGGTCACCGGCGAGCCTCTGGAGGGGAAGATCACGCTGGCGGCCAGGGGGCTGGAGATCCTTAAAAGGCCGAGCTGCCCTGAATGAAATGCGTTCTTATTCCGGTGTTTCACTGCGTGCAAAGGATTCGGGAGCCCGATCATCACCGGCGGGCTCCCGGTTATATTTTGCAAGATCCAGCGTGATGCGGATTTCCACCTCGCGCAGTATTTTCTCCATTCGCCCTTCGCGGGCAAAACTATAGGTTTCTTCACCGCTGACAATGATGTGATCGATGATCTGAATACCGATTGCGGAAAGGGCCACGGTGAGGCGCCGGGTGTAGGCAATGTCGTTGGCGGAGGGCTCCAGCATGCCGTTCGGATGGTTGTGAGCGAGGATAACCTGTGAGGCGTTGCTGCGCAGGGCCGTCTCCACAACGGTGCGGGGGTGCACCGAAACCTCGTTGACGGTGCCTTCATGCAGCATCACCTCGCGAATCAGGCGGCAATTGGGATCCAGACACAGGATATAGAAGGCTTCGTTGGTGCGGCCAGCAAACAAATCCACCGCGTAGCTGCTGGCGGTGCAGTAATTGTCCATGGAAAGGCCATGCCTCGAGCTGTCCTGCCGATACATGCGCCAGAGCGGCTTCATCATCGCCAGCAGCACCGCCGAGCTTTTGCCCATGCCCTCAAACGCGGCCAGGTCATCCGGATGGGCGTCCAGCACCTGCGACAGGGAGCCGAAGTGGGCCATCAGGCGATGGGCCAGGCCGTTGGTGTCACGCCGGGGAATCGCGTAAAACAGCAGCAGCTCAAGGGCCTGGTGCGGTTCAAAGGAATCCAGACCCTCCTCCAGAAAGCGTTCCCGCAGTCGACCGCGATGGTTTTCGTGCATCTCAAATCCCCGTTTCAAAGCGATCACAATATGGCAAAGTTTACATCTTTTTTTGCCCCCTGTAAACAAACTCCCGCCGGATGGTTTTTGAACGCCTCCGTGAATACCCGGTGAGTGGCCATACCAAACTAGAGTTGAACACGAAATCGGGGGTCGATGAGGATGAGCAGGATGGAAAGCATAAAATTGACGGTAAACGGGATGACCTGCCGCCATTGCGAGCTGCGGGTCACGGCGGCATTGGCGCAGCTGGACGGCGTGGCGCAAGCCAGTGCCTCCGCAAAAGACAATCAGGTGCAGGTGAGCTTTGACGCCGACAAGCTGGAGGTCGGGCAGTTGAGGGACGCGATTGAGGACGCGGGATATCAAGTGCCGTGAGCTCACCGGCTTTTTGGCACAACCACCCGCATTTCCACAAACTTGCCGCTGTCATTGAGTATGAACTGTGCATCCAGCCCGGCGGTCTTCAGCTCTTCTACGGCGGATTTCATTGTGTTGGCGAAAAGCCGCCAGTCGCGCCAGGCCCGTGAGAACTTCTGGTTCCCGCGGTCCTTTTCTTTTTCATCGGTGATCAGATTGTCCACATGCTTTTCAATCAGCTCTTCGGTTTGGCGCACATTGAGGCCCTTCAGCACCACACAGTCAATGATGTTGAGCTGGTCAATCTCATCGTGCAGCCGCAGCAGCGCCCGGGCGTGGCGCTCGGTGAGGCCGTGGCGGGCAATGGAGTCGCGCACCTGCTCCGGAAGGCGGAGGAGGCGCAGCTTGTTGGCGATTGTGGACTGCTGCCGGCCCAGTTTTTCGGCCAGCTGCTGCTGGGTGAGGCCGTGCTCCTCAATGAGCCGGCGGTAACCGTCGGCCTCTTCAAAGAAATTCAGGTCTTCCCGCTGCAGGTTTTCCGCCATGGTGAGCAGCGCGGCCTCTTCGGCCGAAACGTTGAGCACGGTCGCCCGGATGTGGCTCTCGCCGATGAGCGTGCAGGCCCGCAGGCGGCGCTCACCGGCAATCAGCTCAAACCGCCCGCCGCTCAGCGGGCGCACCGACACCGGCTGCAACAGGCCGTATTGGCGGATGTTATCGGCCAAAAGATCCAGCGAGTGGTCGTCAAACACCCTGCGGGGCTGCCAGGGGCTGGGCAGGATGGAGTCCAGTGACAAGTAGACCGTCCTGGACTGCGTTTCGGGCTGATGGCTCCGCTGCAGGGTCTTGAACAAGGGCACACCTCGCTTCACTCAGAAAAATCCAAAAGAGGGGCCGCCAACTTCGGGGAGAAAAGCGGGCGGCCCGGCGCTTGGGAAAGAGGAGGTGACTGCCGCGCGAATGCGCACAGCGAGTGGCTCGCTGTGCCGGTGTTATTCCATTTGGGCGGTGGAATTCCTGCAAGGTCAGCAAAAGAATCGTTATACAAAAAGAACGGGATTCCGTGAGGAATCCCGGTTTTCAGCGGTTATGCGAGTGGCTCAGATGACGGTTTGCCGGCTTTTCTGGGGAAGTTCAGCGGCGTGGGTCGAATCTTTTTTGTTTCCACGATGAAGAACTCCTCGCGGCCTGCCAGCGTGTAGCCATGGGCTTTGGAGGGCGATCCGCCCAGCACCCGGCAGGCTTTGGCGGCTGCGGCGATCTCTTCCGGCGCCGCCGGGCCCTTCCAGGACAGCACCGCGCCGCCCACGCGCACGAAGGGCATTGTGTATTCCAGCAGCACATTGAGCTGGGCCACCGCGCGAGACAGTGCGAAGTCAAAACGCTCACGGGCAGGGGAGCGGGCATAATCCTCGGCGCGGGCGGTCACAACCTCCACATTTTTCAGCTCCAGCGCATCGGCCACAGAAGCAAGAAATGCGGTGCGCTTTTTCATTGAGTCCAGCAGCACCACCTGCACGCTGTCACGCAGAATGGCGATGGGCAGGCCGGGGAAGCCAGCGCCGGTGCCCACGTCGATCACCCTCGCCCCGGCGTCGATCAAATCCAGTGCCGGCAGTGCCAGAGAGTCCATAAAATGGCGCAGCGCCGCGTCTTCAGGGTCAATCACCTTGGTGAGGTTGAATGTACGGTTCGCCTCTTCCAGCAGTGTGAAGTAGGCCTCCATTTTGTCCAGCCGGCCCCCTCCGAGGGGCAGCCCGGCATCGGCGGCCAGGGCGGCCAGGGCCTGCCGAAAGGCGCTCAACGACGCCCTTCCTTTGCTTGGCGGGCGGCAAACTCGAAAAGCCGCTCCAGGTCTTGCCGGTTGTAATAGTCAATCTGGATGGTGCCTCGGTCCAGCGTGCCCCGCACGCGCACCTTGGTGCCCAGCGCCCGCATCAGAAGCTCCTCAAACTCCTTGAACTCCGGCGCCCGCTTGACCGGTGTGATGGTTTCCTTTTCCTCCCTGGTCATCCGGGAGCGGCGGGCCATGTCTTCCACTTCACGCACCGACAGGCCGCCGTCGATGGCCTTTCGGGCGATGGTGACCTGCAGGTTCTGGTCTTCCAGAGCGGCAATGGCACGGCCGTGGCCGGCGCTCAGCTGGCCGGCCATCATCCAATCCTGGATGGAGAGCGGCAGCGTGAGCAGCCGCAGTGAGTTGGTCACGGCGGGGCGGCTCATTGAGAGCCGCTCGGCCACCTGCTCCTGCGTGAGCTGGAATGTCTCGATGAGCGACTTGATGCCCATCGCCTCTTCCAGCGCGTTCAGGTCGTCCCGCTGCAGGTTTTCCACCAGGGAAATCTCCGCCACCTGCTGGTTGTTGTATTCGCGGATGATCACCGGCACCTGCTTGAGGCCCGCCATCCTTGAGGCCCGCCAGCGGCGCTCGCCGGCCACCAGCATATAACGCTCGCCCCGGCGCACCACCAGCAGTGGCTGCAGCACGCCGTGCTCCTTGATGGAGGCGCAGAGCTCGTTCAGTTTCTCTTCGTCAAAGTGAAGCCTCGGTTGGTCCGGGTTGGGGTCGATGGCGTTGATGTCCACCTCGATGGTGTGTTCCGTATCACCGGGTGCGGCCAGCAAGGCATCCAGGCCCCGGCCAAGGCCATGTTTCGGTTTCGGGCTCATATCTTCCTGCCTTCCTCACAATGCTCGATGAATTCCTCCGAGAGGTCATTATAGGCCACGGTGCCGCTACAAGTGGGATCATAAAGCAGCACCGGCAGGCCATGGCTGGGCGCTTCACTCAGGCGCACGTTTCGGGGGATCAGCGTGGAATAGACGCGGTTGTTGAAATGGCGGCGCACTTCCTCCACCACCTGCAGCGACAGATTGGTGCGGGAGTCAAACATTGTGAGCACCACGCCTTCCACTTCCAGCGCCGGGTTCAGGTGCCGCCGCACCAACGAGACGGTGTTCATCAGCTGGCTCAGGCCCTCCAGCGCGTAAAACTCGCATTGTATCGGCACCAGCAGCTTGTCCGCCGCCGTCAGCGCGTTCAATGTGAGCAGGCCCAGCGACGGCGGGCAGTCAATGAACACATAGTCATAGTCGTTCTTCAGCGCCGCCAGCTTGCCCTTCAGGATGTGCTCCCTTGCCATGGCGGAGACCAGCTCCACCTCAGCACCCACCAGGTCGGTGGAAGCGGGGATCAGCTTCAGATTGTCCAGCATCGTGGGCAGCACCGCCTGCTCCGCAGGAAGATCGTTGATCAAGATGTCGTAGACCGTATGCCGTACACTCTTCTTATTAATGCCGAAACCGCTGGTGCTGTTGCCCTGCGGATCCATATCGATCAGCAGCACGCTGATATCACGGGCTGCGATGCATGCACTCAGGTTCACGGCCGTGGTGGTTTTGCCCACGCCGCCCTTTTGGTTGGCGATCGTAATGATTGTTCCCAATCTCGCACCTCCCCCATACAGGACTATTATATATGAATTCTGTGGGCAGAGAAAGGATGGAATGCAATGTTCCACGTGAAACATTGCCAGAAACCCCATACCCCCACCCCAGTGGTGTAAAAGAGGAAGATGTTTCACGTGGAACATTATCCAGAATATACAATATTGCGCTCTCCCCCGCTCATTGTATGAGCACTCACCCCCCGGCCCCCTCTCCCACGCTGTGCGAGAGGGGGAGCGTTTTATCAAGAGAACGCACTTTTTCTCTATAACCCCCCTCTCGCGCTTGCGGGAGAGGGGGTTGGGGGGTGAGTGCCTACCCTGGGGCGAACAATTATCAAATAGGCCCCTTTTGACACCCACCCTTCATCTGTTGTATGATAAATCAACCTTTCCCAAGGAGAATTCACATGATTGCAAAGCAAATCGCGGAAAGCCTCAAGGGCGGCTCCATGATCCGTAAAATGTTTGAGGAAGGCGCCCGCCTGAAGAAGATCTACGGTGATGACAACGTGTATGATTTCTCCATCGGCAACCCCGACGCCGAGCCGCCGAGGGAGACCATGGCCGCGTTGCGGGAGCTGGTTGACCAGCCCAGCATCCACAAATATATGCCCAACGCCGGCTTTGCGGATGTGCGCGAGGCGGTGGCCGCCTGGGAGGGGAAACGGGCCGGCATGGCGCTGCCCGCCAGCCGGGTCGTCATGACTGCCGGGGCCGCCGGCGGCATGAACGCGGTGTTGAAAGCGATCCTGGACCCCGGCGACGAAGTGATCGTGATCGCTCCTTATTTCCTGGAGTATTTTTACTATATCCGCAACCACGGCGGCGTGCCGGTGGTGGTCAAGAGCGATGCCGAAACCTTTTTGCCGGACGCTGCGGCGGTGGCGGCGGCGGTGACGGAGCGCACCAAGGCCATCATCATCAACACACCTCACAATCCCACCGGTGTGGTGTATGACAGGGCCACGCTGCAGGCGCTGGCCGTAGCACTGGAAGAAGCGGGCGGCAGGGTGGGCCGCGACATTTATGTGCTGGCCGACGAACCTTATAAGCAGCTTTTGTATGAAGGCGAGCTGCCGGCTTCGCTGGCGATTTTCCGCAACGGCATTGTGATCAACTCCTTCAGCAAGTCGCTCTCGCTGCCCGGGGAACGCATCGGCTATGTGGCCGTGCACCCGGAGGCTGCCGACGGCGAGCAGCTGATGGCGGCGCTGGCATTCAC
>JAEYYW010000014.1 GCA_023428265.1 Bacillota bacterium
TGGGGGATCACATGGTCGTGGTTCGAATTGAATGACAAGTATCCCAAAGAGTTCGCCATCAGCGAGAACTGGTGGCGGGCCATCAAGGGGACTGAGAAGATGCAATTCTTAAGGAACTTCGGACGGATGGATGATGAAGTGCGAAGGATCATCGGTTGACCGGATAGCGCCATCAATAACTTGAATCTGTTATGGAAACGCCCTGTGCCTCGGCATGGGGCGTTTTTATAGCTAGATTTGCCTGCGCCCCAAACAACACTCCCCTTTTCATAGAAATGAAGTATAATACCATCAGGAGTGATATGCATATGGCAAAGATTTATGAAAGCCTCACCGACCTCATCGGTGACACGCCTCTTCTGGCTCTCAACCGCTACGGCAAGGCCAACAATCTGGAGGCCCGGATCCTGGCGAAACTGGAATACTTCAACCCCGGCGGCAGCGTGAAAGACCGCATCGGTTATGCGATGATCCTGGACGCGGAGCAAAGCGGCAGGCTCGATCCTGACACGGTGATTGTGGAATCCACCAGCGGCAACACCGGCATCGGCCTGGCGCTCACAGCGGCGGCCAGGGGCTACCGGCTCATCCTCACGATGCCCGAAAGCTTCAGCGTGGAGCGCCGCATGATGCTGGCAGCCCTGGGCGCGGAGCTTGTGCTCACACCCTCCATCGAGGGCATGCAGGGCGCGGTGAAAAAGGCGATGGAGCTTTGCGCCACGCTGCCCAAAACATTTATGCCAAGCCAGTTTGATAACCCGGCAAACCCGGCCATGCACCGCCGCACCACCGCCGAGGAGATCTGGCGCGACACCGACGGGGTGTTGGACGCCTTTGTGGCTGGTGTGGGCACCGGCGGCACGCTGACCGGTGTGGGCGAGGTGCTGAAGCAGCGCAACCCCGCCATCCACATCGCGGCGGTGGAGCCCTTTGACTCACCCCTGCTTTCCGGCGGCAAGCCGGGCGCCCACAAGCTGCAGGGCATCGGTGCCAACTTCATCCCGAAGGTGCTGAACCGCCAGATCATTGACGAGGTTTTTGACGTGAAGTCAGAAGAAGCTTTCTCTGCCGCAAGGATGGCGGCCCGCACAGAGGGCTTGCTGGTGGGCATTTCATCCGGCGCGGCGCTGCATGCCGCCACGCAGCTGGCGAAACGGCCGGAGTTTGCGGGCAAGACGATTGTGGTTGTGCTGCCGGATACCGGGGAGCGGTATTTGTCTACGGAGTTGTTTCGCGATTGATAGTTTTCTTTCGTTTCCTGGGGGTCCGGGGGTTTGCAAGTTCCACCGTGACGAAGCGGAAACCGGGTGAATTGGCTGAGCAACTGTTTGAGGAGGGCAACGCCCGACGAGTTGTTGTCAGCCCGCCCGGATGACGGCTGAGGAACGGTCTTGGGAACTTGCCTCCCCCGGTTGGTTTTGGTACTTTTGCCACACAAAAGTACAGTAACCGAAAATCCCAAAACCCTCACCCCCTTCCCCTCTCCCATGGGATTGGGAGAGGGGTGAAAGCATGGTGATGTTATGAAAATCGCAATTATCGACGGACAGGGCGGCGGCGTGGGCCGCGCACTGGTGGCAGCCTTGAAAGCCCGGCCTGAATGCGCCGGCTGCACCGTGATTGCCCTGGGCACCAACGCACTTGCCACCCAGGCGATGCTGCGGGCCGGGGCCGACGAAGGGGCCACCGGCGAAAACGCCATCACCGTGAACGCCCCCCGCGCCGACATCATCGCCGGACCCATCGGCATTGTGCTGGCTGACTCGCTGCTGGGCGAGCTCACGCCCAACATGGCTGTGGCCATCGCCGCAAGCCCCGCGCAAAAGGTGCTGGTTCCCATGGAGCGCTGCCAAGCCCATGTGGTGGGCACCTCGCCGCAGCCGCTGGGGGCGCTGGTGGAGCAGGCGGTGGATTATATACTTCAGTCTCCTGCCAACCCACGTTGAGACGGTAGTTCGGACGTGACAGAGCGATTGTCATGCCGGAGAGGGGCAAAAATATGGTTATTGTCTATGAATCAAAAACGGGTTTTACGAAGAGATATGCAGACATGCTCGCTGCGAAGACAGCAATGAAAGCTTTCCCAGTCAAAGAGCTGTCAAAGGTTGGCCGCGGCGAGGAAGTGATTTTTCTTGGATGGATGAAAGTCGGAAAGATACAAGGCCTTGACAAACTGCAAAAACACAACGTGATCGCTGTTTGCGGATCGGGCACAGGACGAGTCGCTGAGCCCGATACCGAGACAGTGATCGCTCGGAACAAGCTTGAAAACACACCCTTCTTTTATCTGCGCGGCGGATGTTTCCCTTTGAAAGAGTTAAGAGGCATGGATAGAATCATGCTGTCTATGTTTGTGAAGGTTCTGAAAAGCCGCAAAGACAAAGACGAGAAAACCGAAGAATCCATCTCTATCATCCAAAACGGTTTTGACGGCGTAAAGGAAGAAAATCTTGCGCCTGTGCTCAAATGGCTGGATGCAAGGCAAAAGACATGAGCCAGCCGTGCCATTTGACACCCGCACCCATCCACAGTATAATTTCAACCGCAGGCGTCAGGAAGGCGCCGCGCGGCCAGAAGGCCGATTGAAGTCAATCAGTCATTTCCGTTTCAAGTGTAGTATATTTTGCAGCCACGAAGGTTGCTTCGCTGTTGAAACAGCGGGTGCTTTCGCGGCTCTATTTTTTTGTGTGAAAGGATTGTCTGAACCATGCATATGTCTGACGCGCTGATTTCCCCGGTGGTGGGTGGGGTGATGTGGGCAGGCGCGGCCGTCACGGCCGGCTATTCCGTGCGCAAGCTCAATCGCGACGACCTGATCGAAGGAAAAAAGGTGCCGTTGATGGGCGTGATGGGTGCGTTTGTGTTTGCCGCCCAGATGATCAACTTCACCATCCCCGGCACCGGCTCCAGCGGCCACATTGGCGGGGGCCTGCTGCTGGCTGCGATGCTGGGGCCTCAGGCGGGCTTTCTGACAATTCTGGCGGTGCTGGCGATCCAGGGGCTCTTCTTTGCCGATGGCGGCCTGCTGGCAATGGGCTGCAATATCTTCAATCTGGGCTTCTTCTCATGTTTCGTGGCATATCCGCTGATCTTCAAGCCGATGCTGAAGGCAGGCGCCTCATCGGGCCGCATCACGGTGGCCTCGGTGCTGGCAAGCGTTTTCGGCCTGCAGTTGGGCTCGTTTGCCGTGGTGCTGGAAACGCTGCTCTCCGGGCGCACCGAGCTGCCCTTCGGCACGTTTTTGCTGGCGATGCAGCCCATCCATCTGGCCATCGGCGCGGTGGAAGGCCTGATCACGGCGGCGGTGCTGGTGTTCCTCAACCGGGTGCAGCCGGAGGCCATCACGGGCCTGCCGGAAACCCGAGCCGCCGGGAGCGGCTTTCCGAAGAAGGCCGTGGCGGTGATGGCGGTGCTTGCGCTGGTGGTGGGCGGCGCACTCAGCTGGTTTGCGTCGGCCTATCCCGACGGGCTGGAGTGGTCAATGATCCGCACCGCCGGCACGGCGGAGCTGGAAGCCTCCGGCGCTGTTTATGACACGCTGGGCAGTGTGCAGCAATCCACATCCTTTCTGCCCGATTACGGCTTCAAAGATGGCCCCGCGGAAGGCGCAGACGTGGAGGCCCGGTGGCCCGCCGTGGATGCCGGCACGTCGGTGGCCGGCATCGTAGGGAGCGCCGTCACCCTTGCGCTGGCCGGGTTGATTGGGTTATTATTATACCTGCCCAGGCGCCGCAAAAAGCAAGCGTCCGCCTGAAATCAAGAACCGAACCGTAAATTGCAGGGCCGGTCTCCGTACCGGCCCATTCTATTGCGCAGCCCGCCAAAGGAACAGTTGACGTGAGCAATTCCGCAAAGGCCCTGACCGACATCCGTGTGCTGGAGGAGCTTTCCCGCCAGCGCACGTTTGTGCACCGCCGGCACCCGGCGGCGCTGCTGCTGGTCACGCTGGGCTATGTGGCCGCAGTGGCTTCCTATGAGAAATATGCACTGGGCGCCATGCTGCCGCTGCTGCTCTACCCGGTGTTTGTGAGCGCCGTGGGCGAGATCCCATTGGGGCCGGTGCTCAAGCGCGTGCTGCCGGCGCTGCCGCTGGTGCTGGGCGTGGGGGCCCTCAACCCGGTGCTGGACCACAACCTGGTTTGGGTGGGCGGCACGGCGATCTCGGCAGGGTGGTTGTCGCTGCTGTCCATCGTGCTGCGCTGCGTGCTGTCAGTGGTGGCGGCGCTGCTGCTGGTGGCTGTGGCGGGCATGGGCGGCGTGGCCACGGCGCTCCGCACGCTGAAGACGCCAAAACTGCTGGTGGCCCAGCTCACAATGACATTCCGCTATCTGCATGTGCTGGCCGCCGAGGCAGGCCGCATGGCGCTGGCCTACCGCCTGCGCGCGCCGGGCCAGCGGGGTGTGGCGTGGCGGCACTGGGGCAGCTTTGCCGGCCAATGGCTGCTGAGGAGTCTGGATCGGGCTGACCGGCTGCACCGGGCAATGCTCTGCCGGGGCTTTGCCGGGCAGATGCCGGAAGCAGCACGGCCCCGCTTCTGCCTGGCCGACCTGGCCTGGGTGGTAGGCTGGCTTGCGTTTTTCGCCACGGCACGGTGGATCGACATTCCCCGGGCAATCGGCACACTGATCCTCGCAATGGGAGCAAACCAATGACAATCCTGAAACTTCAAGAGGTGCAATACGCTTATCCGGACGGCAACACCGCCGTGGCCGGCGTGAGCTTCACGCTGCAGCAAGGGCAGTCGGTGGGCCTGGTGGGGGCCAACGGTGCGGGCAAATCCACGCTGCTCATGATGGTGCCGGGGGCATTGATGCCCACATCGGGCACCATTGAAGTGGAGGGCGTCACGCTCACCAAGGCAACCGCCGCGCAGATCCGCCGGTCGGTGGGCCTGGTGTTTCAGGATGCAGACGACCAGCTTTTCACCACCACAGTCTATGAAGACGTGGCCTTCGGCCCCCGCAACATGGGCAAAAAGGAGCCGGAGGTGGAGAAAGCCGTGTGCGCGGCGCTGGAGCAGGCGGGCATCGCCCATCTTGCCGACCGCGCGCCCTATCGCCTTTCCGGCGGCGAACGAAAGCTGGCCGCCATCGCCTCAGTTTTGAGCATGGAGCCGGAGTTGCTCATCATGGACGAACCGTCGGCCAGCCTGGACCCGAAGGCCCGGCGCGGCATCATCCGCCTGTTACACAACCTGCCAATGGCAAAGCTGATCGCCTCCCACGACCTGGACCTGGTGTGGGAAGCCTGCAGCCGTGTCATCGTATTAAAGGACGGGCGTGTGGAAGCGGACGGAGACGCGAAAGAATTGCTGGCCGATCAGAAACTGATGGAGCGGTGCGGGCTGGAATTGCCGCTGAGGCTGCAAAAATAAACCCAAAAAAACATCATATATCAAGAAGGGCGGCTCTTGAGCTGCCCTTGTGAACTCCATCCGGCGGCCTAGCCGCCACCTCCCTCAATGAAGGAGGCAAGTAGATTTCTAAAGAGATGTGCTTGTCCCCCTCCTTGAGGGGGATGCTGCAAAGCGGCAGGGGGAGTTACTTGTTATGCCTGTGAAAACACTCCTGTGGTGCCGGTGCGGCATCCCGCACGCCAAACCCCATCTTCAGGGCCTTGTGCGGGCAGGCCTTCACACAGTCGCCGCAGCGGATGCACTCGGCGGAGTTGGGTGTTTTATAAGGCTCCACATCCAGCTTGCACACCTTGCTGCAGGCTCCGCAGGCGGTGCAGCGGTGGCCATCCACAGCCATGCGGTGCAGGCTGATGCGGTTCATCAGGCCGTAGATCGCCCCCAACGGGCACAGGAACCGGCAGAAAAAGCGATACAGGAACACGCACGCGCCAAGGATCAGCAGCGCCAGCAGCGCCTTCCAGGCAAAGAGCAATCCCGCAGCATCCCGCAGCGATTCGTTCATTGCCAGCAACGGCAGCGCACCCTCCACGGTGCCGGCGGGGCAGATGTATTTGCAGAACCAGGGGTCGCCCAACCCGGTGAAGTTCACCGCCACCATGGGCAGCAGGATCACAAACACACCCAGCAGCACATACTTGGTGTGTTTGAGCCACCGCAATTTTTTGGGCACCTGCGCCTTTTTGCCGGGGATTTTGTGCAGCAGGTCCTGCAGCAGCCCGAAGGGGCAGAGCCAGCCGCAGATCCAGCGGCCGGCCGCCAATCCGAACAGCAGCAGCGTGCCAATGACATACCAGCCGATCTGGAACTTCCGGCTGCCGATCACGGCTTGCAAGGCGCCGATGGGGCAAGCCCCCAGCGCGCCGGGGCACGAATAGCAATTGAAGCCCGGTGCGCAGACGAATTTGGTCTCGCCCTTCCAGATCGTGCCCGTGGCGAAGCCGGGCAGCCAGGCGTTATGGGCCACCGCCGACAAAAGCTGCACCCAGCGCCGCCGGATGCCCTGTTTTTTTCTCTTTTGATTGCTCATCCGATCCCGATGCATTCCAGGCAGATGTTGGCGGCCTTGCGAAAGACCTCCAGCGTTTCGCCACGGAAGATGCCCCCCAGGATCATTGCCACGGCAACAAGGCCAATGACGACTCGGACAGCCGTCACATTCTTCACAGCCATGCGCAAGCCTCCAAAGAATCAAACGTCATACAAACAGTATAAATGATAGATTTCCGGTTTACAAATGCAATGGCAGGGGTATTGTTAGTGGAGGAAAAAGAGGAAACCATTGGGAGGAACACCCGGTTGATGCTTATGAGGAGGCGCTTGATCACCGCAATGTGCTTATTGCTCATCGCCACGCTGTGCGGTTGCAGCGGTGGCAGCGGCGGGCAGGACGCGGAACCGGCGGCTGACGCAGCAGCCCACGGCAGCGGCGGCAGTGAGACGGAGGAGCCCGCAGCGACGCAGCACGCAGCGACACCGGCGCCCCCCCCCCCCCCCCCCCCCCCCCCCAAACCCCCCACCCCCCCCCCCCCCAAAAG
>JAEYYW010000156.1 GCA_023428265.1 Bacillota bacterium
GGCATGGGCAAACCCTCATCACGGGCGGATAGCAGCGTGGCAAGCACCAGGTTGCCGCCGGCGGAATCACCGCCCAGGGCGATGTCGGCAGGTGCAACGCCCTGCTCCAGCAGCCAGCGGTAGGCCGCAAGCGCATCCTCATGGGCGGCGGGGTAGGCATGCTCGGGGCTCATGCGGTAATCCACCAACAGCGCCCGCAGGCCGGAAACCTCGGAGATCGCGGCGGCAAGGCCCTTGTGGGTCTCGCTGGAGCCGCTGTAAAACGCGCCGCCGTGGAAGTAGAGCAGCGTCTTCCTGCTCTGCTCCGGCACAGCCTCAGCCCGCACCCAAAGAGCGTCCAGCCCGGCGGCCTCGTCGCGCTCCATCACGGTGCCGCGGGGGGCGCGGATGGCAGCCTTCATCGCAAAATCATCCTGGGCGCGGCGCTGCAGCTGCGAGCGCTCGTGGCCCCGCTCTTTCACGTTGTTTCTTCTTAAGAACTCCCGGATCAGATAGGCTTGCCTGGACATGGTCCCTCCCCGCGGCTTGAAGCCGCATGGGAAACATTATAACGCCACGAGCGCATAGAATACAACGCCGCCCCAAGACCGAATGGTCCTGGGGCGGCTGCTCCTGCTTTTTGTGAATCAGTGTTTATTCTCCCGGAAACTTGATTGTGAGCCCCGTGATATACTGGGCAAACTGGCGCAGGCCGTCCATCATGCGCGGGCCGGGGCGGCTGCACAGGTTTGCGTCCACCACATAGACGCTGCCGTTTTTCACGGCCTTCAGGTTTTGATAGGCCTCGTCGGTCGTGAAGCTCTCCAGATCACCGACGTCATGGGCCAGCAGGATAATGTCCGGGTCTTTGGCCACAAGCTCCTCGGTGCTCAGGTTGATCCACTCCACCGGCGCGTTTTCTGTGATGGGCTTGCCGCCGCTCTTGAGGATAAACTCATAGGGGAACGTGCCGGGGCCGGCAGTCCAGTTGCCGGAGGCGCCCCAGCTCATCGCGTAATACACCGTCTTGCCTTTTTGCGCGCCGGCAACGGCGTCCAGCACGGCCTTCTCCTTGGCCTGCATTTCCGCAATCACGCCTGCGGCCTTGTCCTCGGTGCCGGTGAGTTTGCCCACCAGCTCTATGCTTTGATACACATCGCCGTAGTTGGTGGCCTCGGTGGCTGCCGCGGGGATGCCCAGACCCTTCACCTTGGCGATGGCGTCCTTCTGCAGCTTGTTACCTGCCAGCACAAGGCCGGGCCTCAGCGCGGCGATGGCCTCCAGGTTGGGGCCGTTGAAGTCGCCCACCCTTTGAATGGCCTTGGCCTGATCCGGATAGTCTGAGACGGAGTCCACACCGACCAGCCTGGCACCCAGGCCCAGCGCAAACACGATCTCGGTGGTGCTGGGCGTGAGGGAAACCAGCGTTTCGGGAACAGCGGAAAGCGTGACGGGTTCGCCCAGAAAGTCCACAAGGCTGGCCTCGGGGGGCGTGGCGGTGGGCTCGGCGGTCGCCTCCACCGTGGGGGCAACGGTTGGCGCTTGCGTGGGCGCGGCAGTGGGAGCCGCCGGGGCACAGGCGGCCAGCGAGAAGGCCAGCAATAGCGCCAGCAACAGAGTCATTTGCTTCTTCATCGGGGTGTTCCTCCTTCAAATAAAAACGCCTTCCGGCCAGATCCGGAAGGCGAACGCAAAATGCCAAAGCAAGGCTTTCGCGGCACCGGCTTCCCTCCGAAGCATGGCCATGAAATCCCGAAGGTAGGTCTCCTGGCTTGGGAGTCATCCTCCCCCGGCCCTTCCCGTTTGCACAGTGGATTGCCGGGTTTGTCTTCCCTCACAGTAGCGGGGGCTGCGGCGGTTTTGCACCGCCTTCCCTATTAAGCCCGTCGCGGTTACCCGCTGGGGCGCCTTGGGGGATATTCTGTTGGATGCTATGATAACACAGGTCCTGCCGGGTGGGTATAACATTTTTGCGGAGTTATCCGGGTTTTTTGCCGGACATCAAACCATAACCTCCACCCCCGCCGGTTCATATGATATCCCGTAGGGACCGGAGGTGCCAGCATGTTCATCAACCCAACCATCGCATACTACAGCCAGGATTGCATCACAACGGCGGCACAGGCGCTGCGAGACGATTGGCGGCTCCTGTGGGAGCAGCACGTGGCGTGGACGCGGATGACGATCCTGAGCGCGGCGTTCAGCCTGCCCGACCTGCCGCAGGTATCGGCAAGGCTGCTGCAAAACCCCGATGCCATGGGCGCTGTGATGAGGCAGTTATACGGCGATGCGGCTGCCGCCAAATTCGCGGCACTGATGCGGGAGCACCTGGAGATTGCGATCCGGCTGGTCGGCGCGGCGAAGGCCGGCGACTCCACGGCGGCGGCGCAGATTGAAAAGCAATGGTATGCCAACGCCGATGAAATCGCCCGGTTTCTGGCGGGGTTGAACCCCTACTGGCCGCAGGAGGCTTTCCGCGCGATGCTGCACGAGCACCTGCGGCTGACGAAAGAGGAAGCCACGGCCATCCTGACCGGAAAGTATCAGCAATCCATCGCCCTGTATGACCAAATCGAGCGGCAGGCGCTGATGATGGCCGACGCGCTCACCGGCGGCATTCTCCAGCAGTTTCCGCAAATGTTTCGGTAACGCCTGCAGCCTTCGCACCGACCCGCTTGCGATGGGGACGGAAAAAGCGGCGCAGGTCTTGCGCCGCTTTCTGATCCGATTGCCGCAAGCTTATTCCTGCGGCTCCGTGGTGCCCTGTGGCTCCTCCGGGGTCTCGGGCTGCTGGCTATAGACCAGCTTGCCCTTGATTTCGGCAAATCGATCCACATAGAGCTTCTTTTTCTCAATCACGTTGCCGTTGGCGTCCCAATAGATCAGATAGGTCTGATACTTCTGCATCGGCTGGCTCTTCACCAGCACATAGGGCTCGCCCTTGGCCAGCTTATCGGCATATTCCCCCTTGGTGTCAATGATGACCTCGGGCACAGGGTCCGGGCCCTGTTCGATCAGCTCATACTCGCGGGTGATCCTGGCCACGCCGTCAGGAAGCGGGTTGCCGAAGACCATCACATACACATAGGGCTCCTTCACATAGGCCTTGATATAAATGTTGCCCTCGCTCACATTCCGGAACTGCAGGTCGCGGTTGGGCCAGTTCACCATTGCGTCAAAGCCCTTATAGGCATAGCTTGACGGGAACGAGTGGGACTGGCGCTTGATGATCTCGCAGCCGGACATGAGCACGCCGTTATAGATCGTCGTGGAGGTTTGGCACACGCCGCCGCCGTAATCATCCACAATTGATTTGTCACCGCTGATGGTGGGAGCCGGCTTGTAGCCGTTGGACTCGGTGCGCTCGCCGGTGGTCTCGTTGAACGAAACCTCCTGGCCGGGCTTGAGGATCATGCCGTTGAATCTGGAAAGCGAAAGCTTGACGTTGTCGGTGCGCTCCTTGGAGGAACCCTTCAGCTGGGTGCGATAGGCATTGAGCAGGTGGAAGCCCTTGCGCAATGTCTCCGCGGTGACTGTGGGCTGGAAATCGTTGACGACCAGCTCCACCTGCACCTTGTCGGAGGTCTCAAGCGCTTCCATGATCTTTTGCATCGTCATATCCAGATCCACCGCTTTGCCGGGCTGCTCGGGGTTTACGGTGAACATCCTGTCAATCTCTTCCTGTGTGGGCTTCAGATCCTCAATGTCTTTGGGGATTTTGAAATCCACCAGGTCCGGGTTGAACACCACGGTGGCATCGTGCCCCTGGCTTGCCACACCGGCGGTCTTTTCCTCAACCGCGGCGCGCAGCGCCGCCGGGTCCAGCGTGAACTGCACCGTAAAGTCGCGGCCCTGGGCGCGGATGGCCTTGGCCTCCTCCTTGCGCTGCTCGGTGGTGCCCACGCGGCCCAGGAAGGACGCTTTGCTCACCACTTCCTCCACGTCGTGGGTGGCGCCCAGATCGTCGGCGCCGAAGCTCCACACCTGTTCCTGCCAGGTGAGCTTGATCTCGATCCGCTCCAGCCGGTCCCGATACTCATCCATGAGGTGCTGCTTGAGCCGCTCCACTTCCCAGCCGCCGTAGTCTTGGCCGTTGATGCGCACGCCGGCGGTGATGGTGCCATATTCATAGCGGTGGGTTT
>JAEYYW010000104.1 GCA_023428265.1 Bacillota bacterium
CGGAAAAGGCGTTGCACGCCAACTTCCGCCTGAACGGCTTCAAGGACGCGATCCTGCTGGCCAACTTCCGCGGCCAGATCGTCAGCGAGGTTCAGATCAATGACCTGAAGGCCGACACCTCCTTCGGTCTTGTGCCCGGCACCGACACCTGGCAGGTGTTCACCCACCCCACGCCGGGCCAGCCCAACACTGAGGAAGGCTACAACGCCCTGCAGAAGGATCTGTTTGCAAACGACATGGGCGACGTGATCATCAGCGAGGTCATGAGCAACAACGTGGACACGCTCAAGGACGATTTCAACGAGTATCCGGATTTCATTGAGCTCTACAACCGCGCCGACCATGACATCACGCTGAGCGGCTGGGGCCTGACCGACAAGACCAACGAGCTGGGCCGCTGGAAGTTTCCGGATGTGACGATCAAGGCCGGTGAGTATCTCACGGTGTTCGCGTCTGGCCGCAACCAGACCGATCCAAAAAAAAAATTACACACCGATTTTAGCATAGGCTCAGGTGGTGACATTCTGGTGCTGACCAAGCCGGACGGCGCCATTTCTGACCGCTGCTTTGTGCCGGCGCTGCGCGCCGGCATCACTTACGGCAGGCCTGCCGGAAACCAGGTTTTCCAATATCTGGATAACCCCACTCCCGGCACCTCCAACCCCAACGGCTATCCCGGCTACGCCCCCACCCCGATCTTCAGCCTCAAAGCAGGCTTATATGACAATGCCCAGCAGGTTGCCATTGTGTCCTCCGACCCAAACCAAAAGATCTATTACACCATCAACGGCGACCCGCCCACGAAAAGCAGCAAGGTGTATGACGGGCCGATCACAGTGGACAAACCCTCCTCCGCGGAGTTTGGCGGCACGGTGATCCGCGCGATCTCGTATCGTGACGGCTATTTGCCCAGCGACATTACCACCAGCACCTATCTGGTGGGGCAAAACATTAACTTGCCCATCCTGAGCATCTCCGTGGACAATGACAAGATGTTCAACCCCTCCACCGGCATGTATTCGAAGGGCAGCTCTGCCAAGTCCACCTATCCCTTCACCGGAGCGAACTTCTGGAAAGATATGGAGCTGCCGGCCCATATGGAGCTCATTGAAGAGGATGGTACGGTCGGCATCTCGCAGGATGTGGGGATACAGATTGCGGGGCAGTTTTCTCGAGGAGACGTCTACAAAGCCTTTGATCTGATAGCCCGATCCAAATATGGGAAGAATTCGCTGGATTATCAGATCTTCCCGGATCAAGCTGATGCATCATTCAAGGCCATAATCTCCAGGCCAGGTGGGCAGGATGTGAAGTTCACCGGCATGCGCAATGTGCTCGCCCTGTCATTGGCGCGCGACACAATCCCGAAGAATGATGCCATCAAAGGCCCATCCGTATACGCGCAGAACACACGCACCGTTGTGCAGTTTGTCAACGGTGAATTCTGGGGTGTGACGCATCTGCACGAGAAAATTGATACCCATACGATCGCTATGCATTATCCTGTGAATGAAAGCAGGGTTGCCATACTGCAAGGGACCGGGAAAATTATCAAAGCCGGCACCAAGCAGGACTCAGAGGATTTTCTGGATCTGGTTGAGTATGCAGATGGGCATGATATGTCCAATGCGGAGCACTACAAATATGTGACAGACCGGATGGATGTGGATAGCTACATAACCTGGTTCAGCATGGAAATCAATTGCGGAAACTCTGATATGGCCAACATCCGCATGTGGCGATCCCCGGATCTGGATAACAAGTGGCGGTGGATTTATTACGATTTCTGCTGGGCTTTTTGGCCGGGGTTCTTGGATCCCTCGAGCCCCCGCTACGCATCGGACATCAAGCTGGACTTTGAAGGATCAAAGACGGGAGCAAGCACCAACAGAAAGTTGGTTCAGGCTCTTCTGAAAAACCCGGAATTTAAGGAGAAAATGATCCAGCGACTTGCTTATGACATCAATGTGACGTTTGAAACAGACAGAACCTTAAAGCGGATTGATGAAATCGCCGCAGCAATGAAACCATATATGGCAGCCCAGGCTGCAAAATGGAGAGAGTTATCCACCCAAAACTCGCAGACAGCTGGTTATCTGAACTGGGATAAAAAGGTGGATGGTCTTCGCCAATATGCCAAGGAACACCCTGGTTTGTTGAAGCGGGAAATGAAGAGCTATTTCAATCTCTCTGATACGAAAATGGCAGAGCTGTTTCCTAACTAGGCAAATAAGAAGCGGCACATCAACAAAGCAACCACTCCGCCGGAAGCAATCCGGCGGAGCTTTTTTACTGAAACCTGGCATTCCTTGTCTATCTTTTTAATATACACATTATGGTTTACATGAGAATATGTTAAATTGATTTGTTCTTTCTATTGCGATATAATCATCTTGAAAATCTGCCGAGCAAATGCTTTGTTATAAAGCGATATGGCACAAATGAAATGAACAGGAGAATGCAAGCAATGTTTCATAATCATCATCAGAAAGGAAAAATGGTGCCGATAACCGTCTCCATGCTGCTGGCCGCAGTGATGCTGGTGTCCACCGCGTGCAGCGGCATTCCGGCGCTGGGCGGCGGTAACGGCAGCGCAATGCCCAACGCCTCCGGCACCACGGTTGCTGTGACGGACGTGCCGGTGATCACCGAGGTGATGAGCAGCAACAGCGGAGCGATCACCTCATCCAACGGCAAATATGGCGACTGGATCGAGCTATAC
>JAEYYW010000107.1 GCA_023428265.1 Bacillota bacterium
GGTTGGCAGCGGCGCGATCGCCGAGACCGGCCAGGTGGCCCGTGAGTTGGGCTTCACCGGCCGTGCGCTTGTGGTGGCGGATGCCACCACCTGGCGCATCGCCGGGGAGCAGACCGTGGCGGCGATCAAAGCTTCCGGCTATGAGACTGAAACGTTTGCGTTCAAGGAAGAACAAATCCACACCGACGAATACGCAGTGGGCTCCATCGCCATGGCGCTGAAGGATGACACTGGGTTCATCGTGGCTGCGGGCAGCGGCACAGTGAACGACAGCTGCCGCTTTGTGGCCAAGCGCTGCAACCTGCCCTACCTGGTGGTGGGCACGGCGCCCTCGATGGACGGCTATGCCTCCGCCACATCGCCGATCCTCCGGGGCGGCTTCAAGAGCACCTGGCACGGCGTAGCGCCGAGCGCAATCATCGGTGACACCGACATTCTGAAAGATGCACCCTCTGTGATGATGGCTGCCGGCCTGGGCGATGTGTTTGGCAAGTTCACCGCGCTGCTGGACTGGCAGATGGCTGCCAGCGCCACCGGTGAGTACCACTGCGAGGTGGTGGCGGGGCTGATGCGCAGGGCAGTGGACGCCTGCATGGCAGCGGCTCCAGGCTTGGCCAAGAGGGAAGCAGCCGCAGCAGAGGGCTTGATGAAGGGCCTGGTGCTGGCCGGTGTGGCAATGCAGATGGTGAACGACTCCCGCCCGGCTTCCGGCTCGGAGCACCATGTGGCCCATTTCCTGGAAATGCTGGACCTCCACCGGGGCCGCGGGGCCACCCTGCACGGAGATAAGGTGGGCATGTCGGAGCTTATCATGCTTCGTTTTTATGAGAAGTTTTTTGAATCGGACCGCCTTATCACCCAGCCAATGAAGCCGGAGGCCGAGCGTGTGGCCGAAATGAGGGCCAGTCTGGGCGCATTTGGTGATATGCTGCTGGCGCAGGACTGCTCGGCTGTTTATCGCGACGAGAGCGTGCGGCAGCGGGCGATGGATGCCGTGTCAGCCAATTGGGACCATTGGCGCACCGAAGCTCAAAAACTGCCGGCAATCCGCCTGGCCGGAGAGGATGGCATCCGCCGCAACGGCGGGCCTGTGCGCCCGGCCGAGCTGGGCTACAGCCGCGAGGACATCGTGCTGGCGCTGCGCTACGCGATGGAGCTGCGCGATAAATACACGATCCTGCGCCTGGCCCACCACGCCGGCTTGCTGGACGGGCTGGCGGAGGAAGTTGCCGATGAGTTTTGTTAATACACCGGAAAGCCTTGCACGCCTTAGGGCTGTGCGTTGTTTCGTGCTGGATATGGACGGCACATTTTACCTTGGGAGCAAGCTGCTGCCCGGCTCGCTTGAGTTTTTCGAGACAGTGAAGGCGTCCGGCCGCAAGGTGCTGTTTCTGACCAACAACTCCAGCCACGATGCCGATTATTATCTGGAGAAGCTTGTCGGCATGGGGTGCGCCGTGCAGGACGGCGAGGTTTATACCTCCGGCATGGCGGCCTGCCAATATCTGAACCGCTTCATGCCCCGGAAAAGGGTTTTTCTGCTTGGCAACAAGTATCTGCGCAGCGAGTTTCGCAAGCACGGTGTGCCGCTGTCGCAGGAAAACCCTGATGTGGTGGTGATCGGCTACGACACCACGCTCAATTATGAAAAGCTGTGCCGCGTGTGCGAGCTTGTGCGCGCAGGCATGCCCTACATCGCCACGCACCCGGACTACAACTGCCCCACAGAGGATGGGTTTGTGCCGGATATCGGCGCGATCATTGCCTTCATTCACGCCTCCACCGGCCGCATGCCGGACACGGTGGTGGGCAAACCCAACAAGCCCATTGTGGACGGCATGCTGGAGCTGACCGGCATGAAGCCCGAGGAGCTCTGCATCTGCGGCGACCGGCTCTATACCGACATCGCCACCGGTGTGAACGCCGGCGTGCTGGCGCTTTGCGTGCTCACGGGCGAGGCCACGCAAGGGGATATTGAGCTCAGCACGGTGAAACCAGACCTGGTGTTCGGCCGTTTGGCCGACACGCTCCAATACCTTTGAGCGGAGGGATTGCTATGGAACTGGAGCTTTGGAAAGCCACTGCGGACAAAAACCCTGTCAGGCTTTGGGATGTGACGCCCGGCTTTGACCCATCGCTGGGTCAGGACGAGCCCACGGTGACGCCCTATCTGCTTCCGGGCCCAAACCGTGGCTGCGTGATTGTGTTCCCCGGCGGCGGCTACTGGCTGAAGGCCGGCCATGAGGCCGAACCGGTGGCCAAGGCCATGAACGCGCTGGGGTTTTCCGCCTTTGTGCTGGATTATCGCGTGCAGCCCCACCGGCACCCGTTGCCTCAGCTGGATGCCGCCCGCGCCGTGCGCCACGTGCGCCACCACGCTGCGGGCTACGGCATCCATCCAGACAGGATCGCTGTGCTCGGCTTTTCCGCCGGCGGCCACCTGGCGGCCTGCACCGGTGTGTTTTGGGATGGGGGAAATCCCTCCGCGGCCGACCCGGTGGACCGGGTTTCCTCACGGCCTGACGCGATGATACTTTGCTATCCGGTGATCCATATGGCCGGGCCCAACGCCCATGAGGGCAGCGCCCAGGCATTGCTGGGCGGTGAGCGGGCCGCGATGCGCGCCGAGCGCGACGCGGTGACGCCCAGCCTGCATGTGACCGCACAAACGGCCCCGGCTTTCCTCTGGCACACCGCCGACGACGAGGCCGTGCCTGTGGAAAACAGTGTTTCGATGTTTGAGGCGCTGAAGGCCCATGGCGTTGCTGCGGAGCTGCATGTGTTCCCCCATGGGCACCACGGTTTGGGTCTTGCGCCGGATGACCGGCAGGTCTCCCAATGGGCGGGGTTGTGCGGAGAGTTTTTGAGAAATCTGGAGTTCTGAATGGCGTGGCGGCGCTTGGTCATTCGGGAATCACGCATCGCCGGATGTCGGCGCCAGTGTGGAGGAGTGATTCGACAAAAGCCACCGGGTTCTTTCCCCAACCGCCTCGATGTAGTATAATGACGCAGTCAGTTTCTGCATCCGGAGGGAAAATTTGCTGTTTTTCAACAGGGGGAAAGCCCTGAAAAGCATCGAGGAAGGGCTGCAATGGCGCCCATGCGGCGCGGTGGACATGCCCGTGTATGACCGCTATGAGCCCCAGGGTGTGCTGGTCAATGTGCCGGAGCTCCGCGGCATGGAGGAGCTTGATGAGTTCATCCATGCGCTTGCTGCCGAATCGGCCCATGTGCTGGGAGATGTTTCAGCTGAATGGGTGAAGCTTACCGGCCCAGGCGTAGCCGGCATGCCCATTGACGGCATGCGCGCCGTGCTCCGTGCCGCCTGCCCCACGGCCAAAAGCGCCGTGCTGGACATTGCGCCGGCCTTGCTGGAGCCCGGCGTGATCGCAGGCTACCGCTCCATCTCGGTGGAGCGCTTCAACTTCCGTGTGGACGGGCCGTTCATCGGGCTGGAGGAGCCGGTGCGGCGGGCCCGCGCGCTGGGGGCGTTCGTGTCTGTGGAGTTGTGCCTGGGCGGCGAGCTCACAGGCCGTGCTTTTTTTCAGGCGGTGGAGCGCGCGGTTGCCGCGTCGCCAAACCAGATATCCATAACCGACGAGCGTGTGCGCGGCGCACTTGGTGCCGACGCGCTGGAGCGTGCGGGCAGCCTTTGCGAAGTGGCCGGGTTTCGCCGGGTGAGTCTTTGGACCTGGGCGCAGGGCAACGCACACTTTGACTGCTTCGGAATGCTGCTCACCGGCAGCGTGGCCGCGCTGGGCCCCTGCGCCGCAAGCGCCTGGCCCAGGCCATATTCGAACCCGGCTCATCCGCAATGGGCTGCAAGCAGGATGAACGGGTTGTTTGAGGCTGCCGGGGCCGATGGGCGCATGTGCCAGTGGCTGGACCTTGTTGCGGGCCTTTATTGGCTGGATTTGCAGCGCCAGACGCTAAACAGCCGCATGCACCGCCACGCCGCGGCGCTGGAGCGGATCGGTGTGGTGAACCGGCAGGGCAGGCCTGCCAACAATTCGGCGATGGAGTTTTGCCACAGGGCCGCGCGGGCTGCGAGGCTGGCCTTATGCGGGAGCATTGAACCGGCTGCCCCGGGCCAATCCGCACCGAAGATAGCATTGATCGGAAAGAGGAGGGGTTGAGCACAATGGATGAATGGAAGAAGCGCGCAGTAGAGGCGTTCCCCCATCTGGCTGAGATGACGGATCAGGACCGGGCCAATGTGCTGGACATGATGAGCATGGGGCTCTACCCGGCCGGCACGGTGATGATCGAGGAGGGCCGGCGCTGCCGGGGCGCCGCGTTGGTGCTCAGCGGCGTAATCCGCGTCTACAAGCTTTCTGAGGAAGGGCGTGAGATCACGCTTTACCGCGTGGGAGCCGGCGAGACCTGTATCCTGGCCGTGTCCTGCCTGCTTGGCGGTGTGGACTATCCTGTGATCGCCGAGGTGGAGGACGACGCCGAGGTGATCATGCTGCCCATCGACGCACTCCGCATGCTGATGACCAAAAGCGAGCCCTGGCAGCGGTTTGTGTTTTCGTCGATGGCGTCGGCGATGATGGAGGTGCTCACTGTGCTGGACGCCGTGGCCTTCCGCAGCATGGACGCCAGGATGGCCGCCCGGTTGCTGCAGTGCCCGTTCAACCGGATCGAAATGACTCATGAGGAGCTGGCCGCCGACATGGGCACAGCCCGCGAGGTTGTGAGCAGGCTTCTGAAGGAGCTGGAGAACCGGCGCATTGTGGAGCTCGGGCGCGGCAAGGTGATCATCCTGAACCGCAAGGCGCTGGAGGAAATCGCAGGAGCGTGAGCTGCTTTTGTCGATTGTGAGGAAAATTACATTAACCGGCCTGAACCGGTGATATTATTGGTATGCAAACATTGCAAAGGAGAGGTTCTGATGGCTACATTGCATTTGACCCAAGGAAATTTCCAAAGTGAAGTGTTGGAAAGCGATAAGCCGGTGCTGGTGGATTTCTGGGCGGCCTGGTGCGGCCCCTGCCGTATGGTTGCCCCGGTGGTGGATCAACTGGCTTCTGAATATGACGGCAAGGCCAAGGTGGCCAAGCTGGATGTGGATGAGTGCCCCGACATTGCGCGGCAGTATGGCGTGATGAGCATTCCCACGCTGATTGTGATCAAAGACGGCCAGGTGGCGGAGAAGGCGGTTGGCGCCCTGCCAAAACCCCGCATCGCTGAGATGCTGGACAATGCGTTGAAATAAGCCCTGCAATCCATAAGAATACATAAAACCTCCTGTCGTAGTCTGAGAGCAACAGGAGGTTTTTGTTTTGCTCCTCCAAGTCACACCGGCGTCAGGCGCCGTAATCACCCTGGAAGCTCACCAGCGTGGCATCATAGACACCATTGATCCGCAGGAAGTCGTTCACCAGCGTGGTGTTTTCACCAGGCAGCCTCAGCTCCATGGTGATCTCCACGCCGTTTTGCGTCACGGTCTTGGACTTGAGGCGGGCGTTGCGGGGCAGCTTGTGCAGCGCATAGGTCACCTCGCCGGCGCAGTTGAAGTCATGGCGGATGATCAGCAGATAGGGGAAGCTGCCCTGGCCCTTGATCGAATAGACAACAAACAGGATAATCCCGATGATGGCACAACAGATCATGGCGATCACCTCAAAGCCCGCGCCGATTGTGATGCCGGTGGCGACGGCCCAATACATAAACACAGTGTCCATCGCTTCCTTTACGGCGGTGCGGAAGCGCACAATGGAGAGCGCGCCCACCATGCCCAACGACAAAATCACGTTGGAGGAGATCACGCGGATGATCAGCGTGGTCACCAGCGTGAGCAGGATCAACGAGGAGTTGAAGCTGCGGCTGTAGAGCACGCCGCTGAATGTGCGTTTGTAGACGTAGAAGATAAACAGACCGGCGCCCAGGCCGAAGATAAGGGCAATCAGCAACTTCCACAGGCTCAGGTTGCCTGCCTGCAGCGCGCTGCTGCCGATCTCCCTGAGGACATCCATTATCGATTGTTGTTTCCCGTCCATGAGTTCCTCCTGTGTATGTCGGTTTTCTGATTCAGTGGAAGCGCCGGCAGAGCACATACTTGGATACGGCTGTGCGCTGGCCGGGCAAACCTTGCAGCAACGCCTTGATGTGGTCCGGCAGGAAGTTGTCAAATTTCACTTCCATCACATGGGTGTCCGGATCCAGCACCGGCAGCGACGAAGGGATGCCGGAAAACAGGTCGTTGGAGTAATGCCCTGAGCGCAGGTTCAGATCAAAGGTCAGCCGCACATTGCCGGCGGGGTAGATATAGGCCTCGCGAAAATAATCCACCAGCACCTTGGGCTTGTATTGCTTGCTCTTCAAAAGCCCATAGAACTCGTTGAGCAGGTTGCTTTGGCTGGGATAGATCGCATCATAATCACCGGCCAGGATCGCGTCACACTGCGGTCTGGTGAGCAGCAGAGAGTCTTTGGCCGTATAGTATGTCACTTTGGATTTTTTCTCCAAAAGGATCCGCTTGTCGCTGTAGCGGTAAATGCGGATGCGAAATTTGCTACGGAAGGCGTCGCCCTCCACCTTCTCAAACAACGCACCGTCATAAGCGTCATCAAAATACAGGCTCCGGATCGCATAGCCTCTTGTGTTGGGATCGGCGTTCTTATCCAGCGGCATCACGGCCGCCACGCGGTCGCGCAACCACAACCAGTCCGTTTCACCGATGATATATTTCAGTTCGTGCCGCAGCACGCGGGATTCCTCAGCCAAAGCTGCCTCCAGGTTCTTCCTGCCGTCCGGCAATCAATACATTCCATTATACCACAAATTGGTATTTCATAAAAACATCAAAATGCACCATCCAGATATTGGATGGTGCAATGAGCCGTTTAGTTCCCGCTTCTCAGCGCATTCATTCCGCGTCGGTCAGATTGAAGTACTTCTGCATATAGTGCAGGTTCATCTCCGGGCGGATCCGCGCGAACTTCTTCAGCAGCTCGATCTGGCCGGTTTTCCATTTCGCTGCCGTGCCCTGATCCCACTTTTCCTTGTCCCTCTGCATATAGGGCTCGATGTTTGCCACCAGCTCGTCGATGCGCTGTATCACCCGGTTCGTCTCAAACGTGACGGTGGTGTGATATACAAACCGCTGGAGGAACTTCTGTTTGAACTCTTCGTTTTGCAGAAGGCCCCGAATCAACGAGTTGTCAAAGTTGCGGCCAATTCCATTACCATCGGGATGCAGGAACCTGCTGAAGAAATCACGATACTGGTCGGTGCGGTAATCCTCCTTTTGGTCCGCGAAGAAGAACCCCCAGTCCATGTCATAGAGGATCCACCGCCATTTGCCATCCGGCGTTCTCGGCTTCCAGAACCGGACATTCCCCAGGTCGGAGTTGCCGGTATAAATCTCGATTGTACACCAGTCAATGTAGTTATCAATGTCGATCTTGGAGGCCACATAATCATAGTTTTCCTTGATCGACAGGTCGTGCGATTTCACCCAGGAGATCAGCTCCTTGTATTCCTTGTTGGAGCCATACTTGACCGCACCGTTTCCCTCCAGCAAATCGACCTGGGTGGGATCGATGTTGCCATGCTGCGAGAGGAAGTGCTCGTTGATCTTCTCCATGATTTCATAGACACCCCAGAACTGGCCGTTCACAAACACGATGCTCTGCCGGCTGTCATAAGTGTCGATGTTGGATGTCTCCTTGGCCAAGCCCGTCTGCAGAATCGTCCTGATGCGCGACATGTTGGCATCCTGTGCGGAGTTGCGAACGATGAAGCTCTCATAGTCCGTATACGGCAGGTCGGGGAAGAGCTGGTACTGGAATGACCCTTTGCCATACTTGCTTCGCGCCAGCAGGGAGAAAGATTTCTGGTCGTTTCCCCTGGAGTATTGCCCGTATATTTTCAGCCCGGCGCCTTGAGAAATGCCCACTGTGCCGTCCGGTTCCAGCACTTCCACATGCGCCGGCTTTTCCCAGTCCTTCCAGAAGTTTGCACCATGGTGCGGAAATTTCTCTGTCCAGCCTGGCCCGTTTGCATAGATTCCGGTCTGCTCGTCAAACAGGTTTTTGGGATCGGTCACAATGCTCACGATGGGCAGATGGATGTTTTCTCCGATCAGGAATGTCGAGGCTGCCTCATCGCTGGGCAAATAGCCGTCTCGATAAGCCACGGCTCGCACCACCGTTGTTTTGGAGACGTCAAGCGCCCCGGCGTATTGCTTGCTGGAGCCATTGGGTGTGGTGCAATCCGTCGTGTAGCGGATTTTCGCGCCCTCACCGGCAGATATTGTGAGCTGCTGCGCCCCATCATATTGCCCGGCCTTGAGGCTGAAGATCGGGGTAGGGGCATAGCCGGGATAGCCGTTTGGGTTGGAGGCGCCGGGAGTGGGCTTGTCCAGATATTGGAAAACCTGTTTGCCGGCGGGCCTGCCATAAGTGATGCCGGCGCGCAGCGCCGGCACGAAGCAACGGTCAGCAATGGCGCCGTCCGGCTTGGTGAGCACCAGAATGTCTCCTTCGGCGCCAAGGCTGAAGTCAGTGTGTATTTTTCTTTTTGGATCGGTCTGGTTGCGGCCAGACGCGAACACCGTGAGATACTCACCGGCCTTGATCGTCACATCCGGAAACTTCCAGCGGCCCAGCTCGTTGGTCTTGTCGGTTAATCCCCAGCCGCTCAGCGTGACGTCATGGTCAGTGCGGTTGAAGAGCTCAATGAAATCCGGATACTCGTTGAAATCGTCCTTGAGCGTGTCCACATTGTTGCTCATGACTTCGCTGATGATCACGTCGCCCATGTCGTTGGCAAACAGGTCCTTCTGCAGGGCGTTGTAGCCCTCCTCGGTGTTGGGCTGGCCCGGCGTGGGGTGGGTGAACACCTGCCAGGTGTCGGTGCCGGGCACCAGGCCGAAGGAGGTGTCGGCCTTCAGGTCATTGATCTGAACCTCGCTGACGATCTGGCCGCGGAAGTTGGCCAGCAGGATCGCGTCCTTGAAGCCGTTCAGGCGGAAGTTGGCGTGCAACGCCTTTTCCG
>JAEYYW010000108.1 GCA_023428265.1 Bacillota bacterium
GAATGCGGGCTGTGCGAGAAGAAGTGCCCGCAGCACCTGGCAATCACAGAGGAAATCCGAAGGGTGAAAGGGCTGTTTCTGTAAGGAGCCACCCGCCGTTGCTGCAGTCTTGATCACATCAATCAAACTCAATGAAGCCCATGGCGTCATAATCGTCATGGGTTATTTTATTCTCCACCTTCAGGCCGCTGTCTTTCTGGAACTGGTGCAGTGCCTGCAGGAGGCTTTCGCCATAAATGCCGTTTTGGGGCCCGTTATAATATCCAAGCTCCTGCAGGCGCTTCTGCACGGCCATCACATCCGCGCCCCGTTCTCCCGGCTGAAGCGTCTTAAACCCGGTGCCAAATGGGCCGTAAGGTCCGTTGCGGATGATCACCGGCGTGCCCACCCGCACCCGTTCGAACAGGTCTTTAATATCGGAATTGCGCATGCGGATGCAGCCATGGCTCACTGCCTGGCCGATCTTCCACTCCTGATTGGTGCCATGGATTCCATAGGTGCCCCATGGCACGTTCAATCCCAGCCACCGGGCTCCGAAACCCTTGCCCCAATTCAAGTCCTTGCCGATAATCTTCCAGTTGCCGATGGGGGAGGCGAAGCCTGGCTTGCCGGAAGCGATCGTGTATTTTTTGATAACCGCGCCATCTTCCAGCAGGTACAGCTTCTTTTCATCGATCTGGATCACAATCACGCGGTCGGCGTCATTGTGCGGGGTGGAGCTTGTGTCCGCTGCCCTTAGAAACAGATGGCGGCACAGCGCAAACACCGCCAGCGCGGCCAGCGCGGCGAGCAGCAGACGCCGGCGGGAAAGCACGATGATCATCCGCATCACCTGATTATGTATACGGCGCCGGACACAATAGTAGTCATTCAATGCTGGCCTTGCGCCGCCATTGCCACGGTGACGGCAAACAGGTATAATCACATACATCATCAATCCGTCATCAAGGGAGATCTGTATGATGAAGGGCAATGCCCGTGGGCCGGTTCTGATCGCCATCACCGCCGTGTTGTGGAGTTTCGGCGGGCTGTTCATCAAAATGATCCCCTGGGGCGCGATGACGATCATTGGCCTGCGTGCCGTTTTTGCCGCTGCCATACTTGCGGCTTATATGAAAAAGCCCAAGATCACGTTCACCCCTTCGGTGATATTGGGCGGCATCTGCATGTCTGGCACCACCATCCTGTTTGTGTTTGCCACCAAGCTCACAACGGCTGCAAACGCCATTGTGCTGCAATACACCGGGCCCATCTTTGTGGTAATCCTGTCCATCATCTTCTTCAAGAAGCGCCCCAAGGCTCTGGATATCGGCGCGGTGCTGGCCACGTTTGTTGGTATTGTGCTCCTGGTGCTTGGCCCCCAGGTAGGCAAGTCTTCCTTTCTTGGCAATGCCCTTGCATGCCTTTCCGGCCTCACGTTTGCTGGTGTTTTCCTGATCAATCAAATGCCCAACGCCAAGCCGGAGCAGGCACTGCTTCTGGGCCACCTGATCAATGTGGTGGTGTGCCTGCCATTCGTTGTGACTGACGTGACATTTGACCAGGCGCTGCCGTGGGTCGCCATCACGCTCCTGGGCATCTTCCAGCTGGGGCTGGCCTATGTGCTGTTTTCCATCGGCATCAAGATCACGCCGCCGATCACGGCTTCTTTGATCGCGGCGATTGAGCCGCTGCTCAACCCGGTTTGGGTGTTTCTGGTAAACGGAGAGCGGCCGGGCGCGCTGTCCCTGGTGGGCGGCGTGATCGTGCTGTTGGCGGTGGTGCTGTATAGTGTGTTCACAATGAGGCAGCAGCGCCTGGCAACCAGTCTGGATGCAGGCGCTTCAGACATAGGTGCTTAAGTTGAATCGGATGGGGGAGAGACCATGGAGAAGCCGGAGTATAAGGTGTATCGATTCCGATGGGCATTGCTGGCGCTGATCCTGCCGGCCATCGTGGCCATCGAGGCGCTGTGGCTCACACTGGCGCCAGTCTCAAGCGCTGCGATGGAGTATTACCATGTGCCGCCGCTTGGTGTGGACATGTTTTCGATGAGCTACATGATCATGTATATCGTCATGGTTGCACCGGCCAGTTGGGTGATTGACCGCTTCGGCTTCAGGGCTTCGCTCGCGGTGGGCTCGGTGCTGATGGTGGTGTTTTCCATCACGCGATATCTGTTTGCGGAAAGCTATGCTCTGGCGCTGGCCTCCCAGTTTATGCTGGCGGCAGCCCAACCCTTTTTGGTCAACATCTCCACCAAGGTGCCGGCCAACTGGTTTCCGGTGCGGGAGCGTTCCACGGCGGCCGGCCTGCTGATCATGGCGCAATATCTGGGGTTTATCCTGCCGATGGCAGCGGCGCCGCTGCTGGTGGGCGGTATTGGCGTGAAAGGCCTGTTTGGTTTGTCTGCGGTGCTGGCGGTGGCTTCGGCAATCCCGGCGACGCTGTTTACCCGCGAAAGGCCGCCAGTGCCGCCGGGCCCGGAGGCACCCAAGGAGATGATGAGCGGCGGCGCAATCCTGCGGCTGCTGCGCAACCGGGAGTATCTGTGGGTGCTGATCATCAGTTTTGTTTCCATGGGCCTGTTTAACACATTGATGACGAAGCTGGAGGGCATTCTGCTTCCCCGCGGCATCGGCTCGGTGGCCGCCGGTGCGATCGGCGCGGTGTTTGTGGTGGCCGGCATCATCGGCGCGGTGGCGGTGCCTGTGTTTTCAGACAAAACAGGCCGGCGTGTGCCGCTGTTTGTGGCCGGTATCGCGCTGCTGGCTCCGCTCTGCCTGGGGCTTGCGCTGTTCAGCTCTTTCGTGCCGGTGGCCGCGGTGGGCGCCGGGCTGGGCTTTTTGATCATGGGCATCGCGCCGGTGTTGTTTCAGCATGGCGCGGAGGTGGCTTATCCTGTGCCGGAAGGCACGTCCTTCGGGTTTGTGATGCTGGCTGGTCAGGTGTCCGGCTTCCTGTTTGTGTGGCTGTATGACGTGATCCACAGCGCATCGGCCTGGCCTGTTGCGCCGATGCTGTTTCTGGTCGCGGCGGCATTGCTCCAGATCCCGGTGACGCTGAAAATTGGAGAGTCAGAAACGCTGCGTGATTTGGGGCTCAAAAAGAGCAGATAGCATATCCAGATGGGAAGTCATGTAGGGGCGGCTCATGAGCCGCCCGCCGCACTTGGTCTATCCCTCAAACGCCTCTTGAAACACCCGCTGCACAATTTCCTTGCTGGCCACGCCCTCATGCACCTTTTTGCCGCCCACATAATAGGTGGGCACATACCAGTAATCATAGGTGTTTGCACGCGCCGGCTCTTCCAGTTCGTCCACATACTCGATCTCAAGGGCCTCATACTGTGGGTTTTCCTTCAGCACCTCGCCCATCCAGCGGCGGGCCTTCACACAATAGGGGCAGCTCTTCATTGTAAACATCAGGATCTTTTTCACTGAGGGTGCTCCTTTCAATCTTCGGCCTTGGGAGACCGTCTGAGCTCTGTATACCACCGGCCTTTAAAACGCAGTGTGCCGTCGGCTGTCGTAAGGCTTTGGATTTCCACGGGGCCGGCTTCTGCAAGCAGCGTGTTGACAATATTCTCCGCAATCATGTTTGCCTGGTCGTCGGCCAGATATGCCCCCATTGAGAAGCCGGATGCCTCAAGCGACTCCAGCTTGATGTCCAGCGTCTTGCCGCCGGTGGATTCCACATGAGCCTTGGCCGCAATGGGCAGGTCCACTGGGATGCTGGTGACATAGCCTGCAATCTCCTGCGGCAGGCATTTGGCCACCGCGGGATAGCTCAGCAGCCGGGCGGCGTTCACCACGCCGGAAATCTCCACCTCGTTTCCTTCAGAAAACCTCACCTGCACATTGGAAAAGGGCCAGTAACCGGCGTGGATGCCACCGTTGATCAATGCGGTGAGCTCGCTGTTGGTGAAGGCCCAGTCCACCTGCTGGGAGCCCAGGAACTCCTCGGTGTATTTGCCGCGGTCGGAGCCTTCCGGGGGCGTGTCCACCGACACAGCCACGCGGGCGAAGGCCCGGTCATAATCCTCCTGGGTCCAGGTCACGCCCAGGTCCTTGGCCTTGAGCCCCGTCAGCTTGATCAGGTCCGGAGCGGCTT
>JAEYYW010000129.1 GCA_023428265.1 Bacillota bacterium
CACTACAGCAGTAAAATCCCCAAAGACCGGGTACGCCGTCGACCCCGCGGCAATCACCGGGCACTTGCCCATCCTGGAGCGGGAGATCGATCTGTTCCCCAACCTGTTGGTCGTGATGCTGATGGGCGATGTGGCTAAAAAGGCGTTCAACATGATCGCGAAAAAACGCACAAAGAAGAACTGCATCCCAACAGGATCCACCTACAAAATTCGCGGAAATGAGTTCTTTTTCGGCGATTTGCGGGTCTTTCCCTCCTATATCATGACCGGGGGCAACATCCTGATTGAAAAAGCGAAACGTGAAATGATTTCAGATGATATCCGGCGGATGATGCAGTTGCTCTGAGCAAAACACCGGGGAGGGCGTTCTTTCCCTCCCCGGAACCGGGCTTCCCGACACTGCCGGAGGCATAAACATCATGCGTGGCGCAGCCCGGCGTTGCTGTCAGTGGGAACCTGGCAGGTTACCTCCACGAGCTGCTGCCGGAGCCACCGCTGGCGTTGATGGTGCCATTGATGATATCCTTGGCGTGGCAGACCGCACCCAGGGCCTGCTGCAGCAAGAACTGCTCCTGCGGATGAGGATCATTGGCGGCGCTTTGCATCTTTTGCTGCACCTGAATGATGTTCTGCTCCGCGAACTTCAACTGGTTTGTGGCATCCTGCCAGCTTGCGTTGTTGAACTGGTTCATCACACAAAACCTCCCGAAATGACTTTTTTCGCCGCAAGTAGCATGCGCAGAAGAAAACGATTTTTTTCGGGCAGAATCTGGTAACAACAAAAGGAGACACGCGCAGTGGCTGAATCATCACTGGAGTTTGGCAAGATGCACAGCGGAGAAAAGATCGACCTGATGGTTGAAACCGGTTGTGATGATACCGGGAAATCAGACGCGGGGCTTTATTGCCGGTGCTCCAATCGGCTCCGCTGCGCAAACATACAGAGTCGCCAGTGCGAAGATAACGGCAAGAACCGGAAACCAGGGCTGTGTTTGACCGATGCCCAGTGTTATGACGCCGGCGATGCAATACGCATACATCGCCAGCCAAAAGACGAGCATCGGGATATCCCATTTCCGCACCGGTGAGATAGGAATCCTGCTCCCGATGCAGCGCACCGCAATGGTGACTGCGAGGCTTATCCACAGCGCAAGGAACGCGATGCAGGCGAACCAGTCGTTCGTAACGGAATTGAAATACAACGCCGCAAGACTGCCTGCCGCCGTAATAACGATCCCACCAAGCGCGATGAGGAGCATGGCGCGCACCTGCTTCGCCCAGTCCTTCTCTCCCACTTTCTCGCACTTTTTGAGAATCAGCCAAACAACTACGGGCGTTTCAATCATATAACCAAGAAAGTTGACCCAGATCACGCTCATGAAGGCGCTCTGCGTAATCTCCGTCGAGATGGGTCTGCCGATCCATGTCCAGAAGCCGCCGTCAAGGCGAATCGCCACAACGTCCAACAAAATATCCATCGTCACAATGAACATTCCGGCGCACAGCGCGTTCAGCCTTTTCCCAAAGCCCAGCTTGCCGGCAAGCCGCATGCCGTAAACAGTCAATCCGCCCCACATGAGGCCTCCAAACACAGGAAACTGGTGCGGCGCTTTGCCAAGAGACAGCCAGAAATCGTTGCTGTAAAAGTAAATATCAGTGACGCTGACCGCCAGAAGCTCCATCGTAAAGCCCACCAGTGCAGCGGCACCGAAGGCAAACAGCCCGTTATAGTCCCTTTTTCGTATCAAGTCCGCAAGCATGAGCGCCACGATAGCATAACATATCAGCTCAAACGCGTTCAGCCAGTTCATATGCACCTCTTCGTTTCGCAAACGATTTACTCATTCTCTTAACTGAATTAGCACGGCTAGAAAAGTCACTTTGCCAGCAGCCTGCAAATCGATGCCACTGCCAAGCCAACGGCCAGCATGGCAAGAATGCAATAAACTGCGGCAAACGCCCAGGTTAAAACAACCCCCATTGCAATAGCAACTGGTATTGAAATTACAAGAACCAGTCCCCCATAAAGAAAGTGAGACAGCCTGATCCGCGAGCCTTTTTCCACCTTGACCCGGCCGTTCAATAGATTAATCATTTCGCCCGAATTATCCATACCATTAATATCAATGGAATATCGTCTGCCCATCAATAGCTTACCGTTGCGCAGCACAAGCTGTGAGTAAGCCGCGGTCACCGGCCTGCCCAACATCCTGTGTACCGTCAGCCCGGTTTCACCGGCATCGATTCTCCTGGCCCATCCAGATGTGACCCAGATGATATAGAAGATATCTATCGCCCCAAACACCAGCAAGGACATTGTCATATCTGGATCCCAGACCGCATTCTCTCCAGAGACCGCTTTGAGCAGCAACCGAATGTAGGGCACCAAAAAGGCAATCTGAAATGGCAGGATGGACGTGAGAAATTTATGTGGATAGACGGGTTTTACACTTTGCATTCGGCCCTTCCTCCCCCAGCATACTCAGAACAACCCCAGCAACCCGCTGTTGTCCCTCAGCCACTTCTTCTTCATTTCATAATCGGGCAGGATCTCCCCAACCCGTGCCCAAAACGCCTTGCTATGGTTCATGTGCTCCAGATGCACCAGCTCATGCACGATCACATAATCAATCACATCCACCGGCGCCATCACGAGCCGCCAGGAGAAGTTGAGGTTGCCCTTGCTGCTGCAGGAGCCCCAGCGCCTGCGGGCGCCGGAAAGCCTGGCTGTGGCAAAGCGGATGCCGGTGCGCCCGCTCCAGTATGCCAGCCTTTCGTTGAGAATGGCAGCGGCTTGCTCACAATACCACCGGCGAAGGTGATGACCGGCCTGCGGCAGCCAGGCTTTCGGAAAAGCCAGCGTGTCGCCCACAACCTCAATTTGCTTCGCACGATCAGACGCCGCCAGCAGGAGCCTGCGGCCCAGAAAGGAGATTTCTTCGCCACTGGCAGGCTCAGTCGGCTTGTGCAGAGCGGCGCGGGCTTGCACCAGAGCCAGCTTATCGGCGATCCAATGCCGCTTTTGCAGCACAAAACCGTCGACCTCGCGCTTTGGCATTCTGAGCGGCGCGCGAACGACCACCTGCCCAGCGGCGGTGATTTGGATGGAAAGGGTTTTGCGCTTGGAGCGGATCAATTCATAGGCGATGTCTGGCATGGCAGGCCCCGGATCGTGTTGTCACCGGCCATTATACTCCAGAAGCTCGCCCACTGTCACGAATGTGTAGCCCTTGGCCTTCAGGCCATCGGCAATACCCTTGATCGCGCCGATGGAACTGCCCTTGCCGTCAAACATCACATGCAGCAGGACGATGGACCCCGGCTGCGCGTTGTCTACGACATACTTGGCAATGGATTCGGCACTGGCGTCCACCTCAGGGATGGAGTTGGGCTCCAGATCCCAAAGGATTGTCTTGCGCTGTTGCCTGTGCAGATACCAGGGCAGCAGCAAAAGCTTTTTGCCATATGGCGGCCGGAAGAAAATCTCACCGTTGTAGCCGGCGGCGCGGATCAAAGCGTCGGTTTTCTCAATTTCCGAGGAAATGAAGGCCGGTGTTTTCAGCACCATGCGCCGGTGGGAATAGCTGTGGTTGCCCAGCTCATGGCCGGCTGCGGCAATGGCGGCGGCCTCCTGCGGATACTCCTCAATGGACTGGCCCACCAGAAAGAACGTGGCCTTGATTCCGGCTGCGTCCAGCGCCGCCAGCACCTCGCCGGTGCGCCCGGTGGGGCCGTCGTCAAAGGTGAGCGCGACAAGCTTTTCGTCGGTATCCACACGGTTTACGATGCCGCCGAAAAACTGAAACGTGCGCGACCGCGACACGGTGAAGGCAGAGAAAAACAGCAGCGCCGACGCCCCCACGACGATCAGCGCCACAATGGCCCATCTCTTCCGATGCAAGCCAACCCCTCCGGATGCCAATGGTTTCGCCGGTAGTATGCCCAGCCGCGCGCTCAATCGGCGCCCGCCGCCGCCGGCCCTGCCTGGGCTTTGTCCAGGCCAAGCAGTTCGGACACGAAGACCAGCTCCACGCCGTTGCGGTCAAACTCATCCAGCATGGAGACGATGGCGTCGGCGGTGGGTTTGCCGCCTTCCACGCCCACATGGCCGATGGCCACGGCATAGCCCGACTTCAACGCGATCTGCTGCGCCTGCCGGAGCTGCCCGACGATGTAGCTCTTGGGCTGCTGCCCATCCAGAAACACATTGCGCTCCAGGCAGGGCACGTTGAATTCGTCCGCCACGGCCATAATCACCGACTTTGCACCGGTGCGGCTGTCCACAAAGAAAAAGCCCTTCCCTGCCACTTCCCGCATCACGCTGCGCATCACCCGCTCGTCGGCGCTGGCACGGCTCCCCATGTGCACATTGGCGCCTGCGGCATAGGGCACATCCTCCAGAGCCATGCGGGTGATGGAGCTGATTTTCTCATCGTCCAGGCTGCACAAAATGGGGTTCTTGCCCAGCCAGGAAAGCGAGCCCCGGATTGGCTCCATCGGCAGGTGCACGATGACCTCATAACCCTTTTTGTGGGCCGCTTCCGCGTCTTGCCTGGTGTATTCACCAAAGGGCATCACCGCCATGGTCAGGTGCCGGTTTATGGCCAGCATCTGCTGCACGCCCTCGCGGCTCTGCCCGAAATCGTCAATGATGATGGCAAGCCTCGGGTGCTCCTCCGTCGTCTGGGCCATCGCCGGCACGGCGACCATCGGCGAGGTGTACCAGATCGTTTTATCATAGCCACCCTCGCCGCCGCGCAGCGGCCGCAGCCACACCAAAGCAGCGAGAGCAACGACCAGAAGCACGGCAACAGCAGCCACAAAGTGGCTGCGTGTCAGACTGAACACAAGCACATGCTTTTTTCGCAACGCGCTCACCGCCCCGTCAATGGATGTATAGATGTATATGGGGCGGCGGGAAAGAATATGCGACGCTATATTTGCTCCGGTTTGCCATCCGGCATAGCGGCCCGGCCAAGACCCTTGAGCTCCATCCGGGTGTTTTCCAGGTTGTTGCAGGTGAGCAGGTCCGTGACGGCATAAATGGTCTTCTGCAGCTGTGTGGCGGCGATTTCAAACTGGCTTTCCAGTTTGTTGCCGCGCCGCCAGTAGTCGGTGTCTTGCTCGTCGTGGGTGAGCTTGCCGCCCTTTCGCGCGATGTGGCGCACCAGCCGGAGCATGCTGTACCACTCCTCCGGATACACCGTGGACGCCACATGGATATAGAGCTGCCCTTTCTCCAGGTTCAGGCTCACCAGCAGGTCTCGGTTTTCAAACACCATCACAAAATAGCCGGACCGGGCGCGGTTGAACTCATAACTGACCAGGTCAAACCCAAAATCCTCAGCCAGAAACCCGAAGCCATCCACAGCCTTGATGAGCATCGACATCGATTCCTTCATATGCGGCCTCCTGTGTTTTATAAAGCTTTATGCCACTGAGAAGGTGATATCCCTCTTTGCTGCATCACCCCGCAAGCCTTCACAAACGCGGCTT
>JAEYYW010000162.1 GCA_023428265.1 Bacillota bacterium
TGGAAAACTCCACCACGGGCGCTGCGATTAGAAATGCGGGCTCAGGCATTGTGCGCATTTCCGGCGGTTTGGTGCGTGCCACAGCTGAAGGGGGCACAGCGATCCGTAATTCAATCGGAAAAATTTCAATCTTGGGTGGCACGGTAGAACATACCGCAGCCGGCAAGGCGATTTATAACACCGGCTGGAGCAGCATTGATGTTTCCGGCGGCACGGTACACGCCGAAAACGGCGAAGCGATCTACAACGAGGCGTATGGAACAGAAATCCTGATTTCAGGCGGTACGATGAGCGCCACGGTCGGCACGGCGATTTACAACACCTCAGGCTTCGTGCGTATTGTAGGCGGTACAGCCATTATACGGGGCGGCACCATGGCGATGAATATGGAGCCGGAGGAGTTAGATTCCTCCCTGAAGATCATGGCAAGCACCTCCGATGCAAACGGCGCAGACGCTTCTGAGATCTCCCGGGACGACATCATCAGCAGAACCATGGAGGAGTATTATCAGAATCGGATTCAAGCCTATAAATACTTCAGGTTTGAGCCTGCTTACACCGTGACCTACCAACCCGGTGCAAACGGCACGGGCAGCCAGGCCACCGATCGCAAGATTCATGACGTCGCAATGACGCTGCGTGGCGCTGTCTTTAGCCGGGAGGGCCATACGCAAACCGGCTGGGCGGCCACCGACGGCGGCGCAAAAGCCTTTGAGCTGGGTGGCAGCTACACCGCCAACGACGCCATCACCCTGAACCCTGTCTGGACGGTGGACACCTACGCCGTAACCTACCACCCCGGTACAAGCGGCACAGGCAGCCAGGCCACCGATAGTAAGATTCATGATGTCACAATGACGCTGCGGGGGGCGCTCTTTACCCGTGAGGGCCATTCGCAAACCGGATGGGCAGTCACCGACGGTGGCGCAAAAGCCTTTGACCTGAGCGGCGGCTATACCGCCAACGCCGCCATCACCCTGTACCCTGTCTGGACGGTGGACACCTACGCCGTGACCTACCACCCCGGCGCGAACGGCATGGGCAGCCAGGTTACGGACACCAAAACCCACGACGACGCATTGACACTCAGAGGCGCTGTCTTTACCCGTGAGGGCCATACGCAAACCGGATGGGCAGCCACCGACGGCGGGGCAAAAGCCTTTGACCCGAGCGGCAGCTACACCGCCAACGCCGCCATCACCCTGTACCCTGTCTGGGCGGTGGACACCTACGCCGTGACGCTTCCCACCGGCACGGGCTACACCGTTACGGCGCAGGACGGTTCTTCCTCGCCGGTGGCCCATGGCGGAAGCTACAGCTTCACCGTAGCCATTGCGGATGGTTATCGGAAAGGGGATGGCTTCGCGGTCAAGGCCAACGGCGTGCCGCTCACGGCAGACGGCAGCGGCGCTTATCCCATTTCCAACATCACGCAAGCGCAAACGGTGACGGTGGAAGGCGTGGAGCAGGATATTCCCGCGCCAACACCGTCGCCGACGATTCCGCCGCCCGCCGATGTGGTATATAACGACCCCAGTAAAGCTGACGCCACGATTTGGCTGACCGGAAGCGGCTTTGCCAGCGGCGATCTGCTGATGACGCAAGCGCTCGCCGGCGGTGGCGATTACAATGCCCTGCTCAAGCTGGCCGATGGACATGAGGTTCTCCGGGTGTATGAGATCTCTTTGCAAAGCGGCACGAAGTCCACCGGCAGCGCCATGCACCTGACGTTTGACCTGACGGAAACATACGCCGGGCAGGCGTTCACTCTGGTGCACAAGAAGGCCGACGGCACCTTTGAATACCTCTATGCCAGGGCAGATGCGAGCGGCAGAGTGAGGTTTGGGCCCCTGTATGAGCTTTCGCCCTTCATGCTGGTGAAAGGCACTCTGCAGGATGATCTGGACGATATCCCGAAGACCGGAGACGACAGCGCGCCCTGGGTTTGGTGGCTGCTGTGCTTTGTCAGCGCGGCAGGGGTTGCGTTCATCGCAGTGGGCAAGCGAAAAGAAGCAGAACACCGCATGCGTTCTGATGCCATATAAAAAGCGACAGCACTCCAATGGATACCGTTTGTGACTTTCGCAGAAGGAGCAACTCAAACCAATGAGAAAAACATTACTTTCGCTGCTTGTGATGATGCTGATTATATCTCTGCCATGCACGGCGCTGGCGGAGGCAACGGCGACACCCACAGAACATGGCGCGACCGCTGCGCCCGAGGTATCTGAGGAACCAGAAGACACTGCTGGGCCCGAGGTAACTGAGGAACCAGAAAGCACTGCTGGGCCTGAGGTAACTGAGGAGCCTGAAGATACCGCTGCGCCTGAGGTCTCCGAGAAACCCGAAGACGCTGTTGGGGCGATGTTGCCAGCAGAAAAGGTCGGTTCGGCAAACATAGTAGCCTCTGCGGGAGAGGCGATCGTCTCCTCTCTGGTCGATCATTTCAGTCTGGGCATATTCGGAGACATCGGCACCGCCCTGTTCGGAGAGCTGCTGGACGGCATATTTGGGGATGATACCGACGAGACGCTGATCGACATGCTGACGCAGGTGCAGAAGCAGCTGGATGACCTTTCCCGCAAGATAGACACGCAGACGCAGGAGATAAAGAAGGCGATCACCGACTCCGAGCTGTCTTCCGATTTGAGAAAGGTAAACGAGCTTTACGCCCAGACCGACCGGCTGTATGCCGACTACGGCGATATCCTGGCCATAACCGATGAGGAGGTTCGGGCGCGGGAGCTTGACAACTTTTTCAAGCGCACCATACCCAAGGCAAACCTCCGCTCCATGATCACCACCTGCGGAGCCTATCTCACCAAATCGAGCGGTGGGTCGCCCTCGCTTTGCAACATGTATTTCGAGAGCAGCTGTGAGACGTATACGTTCGAGCATCAGATGGCCGACGGTTTAAACGCCTTTTATATCTATCATCTGGGCAACATGCAGAAGATGCTCATGCTGTATAACGACTGGTGTGAATACACCGCGGCGGATAAAAGTGACCCCAACGACGCCAGGATGCTGGAGCTCAAGCGGGCAGCCGCCGAGACCGGCAAGATCTTTTCCGCCATCGCGAACCAACTCCGCATACCCTTCCTGACCAAGGATATTGCCCACACCGGCACCGATGCGCTGGGCAACAGCGTAAACTACTATATCGTGCGTCTCAACAGCGACCACCGCCGCTATGTGGTGGTGGACAAGGCCTATCGCTACGGCACCTTCTACGGCAAGGCCAAGGAGACATTTTATGCCGCAGGCATGAACGATATTAGAACGTATCTACAATCCCAAAAGACCTCCGGTTATGACAAGCTGATGTCCACGCCGCCCACAAACAAAACGAATCCAGTGCTAACGGGCATGGTGATAGCCAACCCCAAGGATGCCGGCAGCTTCTTTGCCAAGGCTGCCCGCAACGAAATACTGAGCTATCTGGAGAAAAACGGCATGAAGCTCGGCAGCGCCAACACCTCAAAAGCCACGGCCTTTGTGTTCTCCGACGCTGTGGCTCATTCCGAAAAGCCATCTACTCCGTCGATTCTGGCAAGATATTATGGCGTGGTAAAGGGCTCCAAGATCATCAGCAATGAGAGCTACTACCTGCATTATTTCATGAGCAACGCCAACGAAAAAGAGCTGAAGAAAGATATGGATGCTATTTTTCACATCCCTCTTCAGCGCATGAACACTTTCCAATATGCTGAGAAAATCGGCAAATATGAGGACGTCAAGCTCTCCGGCGGCAACTCCCATATTGTCTTTTATGCCGACTACAGCATCAAGTTCTACAGCGACGAATACTTTGACTTTCCGATGTATCTGGTATACAAGCTGGATGAGGATCTGGATTATACCGGAACCGAGCTTCAGACACAGGCTGGCGGCGTGTTTGAGATGTATCTATGGGGCATAAACGCCTGGTGGTTCATCGGCATAGGGGCAACGCTGGCGATCGGCGCGGCAGCTGCGGCGGTTTTGGTGGCTGCCAAGCGGCGTCAGCGTAAAAAGGCGGCCTAGACATTTCAGAGTAAATTGGGGAACGGGCGGGGCGGCAAGCCGCCCCGCCCGTTTCATGGATGCAGAGGATAGGAATGCCGACAAGAAAAAGAACAGGATATCCCCATCGTTCCCCTGACAATGAACGGAGAGCTGTCTCTCCGGAAGGGTGCTTACAGCCAGGGAGCCAGGGCAAAGCGTTCGCGCTGCGCCTGCGTTTGGTGCTGCTCATTTGCTTATCGGCTGCTTTCGTGTTTTCGGCCACAATACTGATCCGGTATTATGTTTCCGGAGCCCGGGAGGAGCACGCGCTCAAAAAGCTAACGACGGTTGCGGTGAGCCCCACAAACACGCCTGCGGCTTCCCCTGCTCAAGGTGATGCAGCCGAACCGGCGTTAACACCTAAAGTGCCTGTCATCATGGAGCGGTACAGGGAGCTGCACCGGCAGAACCCCGATCTGGCGGGCTGGATCCGGATTGCCGGAACAAAGATCGATTATCCCGTTATGTACACAGGCGATGACTTCTATTTGTCTCACGGCTTTGACAAGAAAGCAACAAGGAGCGGAGTCCCCTTTATCGACAAGCGGTGCTCCGTCCGGCCGATGGGCACCAACACCATCATCTACGGCCACCACATGAAAAACGGCACAATGTTTGCCGGGCTGGAGAAATACAAGAGCGAAAAGTATTACAAGGAGCATCCGGTGATCCAGCTTGACACGCTGTATGAGCAGCAGGAGTATGAGATTGTCGCGGTGTTCGAAAGCCGGATTTTCCGCAAAAGCGAAACAGTCTTTAAGCACTACAACTTCCTGCATGCGGGCAGCGAAGCGGAGTTCAATGAGTATCTCAACGGCATCAAGGCGCTTGCGCTGTATGACACCGGCATTGCCGCATTCTACGGCGACTCCCTTTTGACACTGGTGACCTGCGCGTATCATACGGAAAACGGGCAGTTTGTGGTGGTGGCAAGAAAGCGGGCAACTTCCGCAACGGGTTGATCCGGGAAGGCGCTGCATGGAGCTATTGTGGCACTCTCCACAGCATTTGGATTTCACCGCCGTCCTTGATATCCACCCTGTCAAGATACTTCTTGCTGATCTTTTTTCGCACCTCGATGCCGCCATGGTGCCAGGTTGCCAGCAAGGCACCGGCGTCTGCCGCCATGGCATCTGAAACGCCGGCCTGAAGCAGCCGCTTTTGCAGCTCCCGGTTCAGTTTGGTTTGCTTCTCTTCCAGCGCCTTCAGCCGTGCTGCGATATGACTGCGCAGATAGTCGTCGGCGTGACGGAGCTGGCCCATGAAGTCCTCATATTCCTTGCCGATCCCGGCAAGCTGCATCTTGATCTTGTTGGCCTGTTCATCAAATGGTGGTGGTGCCTGCTCTGCAAGGTGGGCCAGGGCTGCTATCTTTTCCAGCAAACTGGCCTCAACGAGCTCCTCCACGTCTTCCACAAGCACAGGAGCGGAATGCCCCCCGCATAGATGGTAATTTGTTTTGCCTCTGCAATTCAGGTAGTTCCGCCCCTCCCGATATGCCACATAGGTCATGGCATATCCGCAATGGCCGCACTTCGTCAGGCCGGACAGCCACGTGTAACTGCCCTTCCCGGAGTTCTTGATTTGCTCGTTGGTCTCCAGCTTGCACTGCACTCTCAGCCACTGGTCGGAAGTGATGACCCCCTCATGCAGGCCGATGGACACATATTGGTCCGTGAGATCGTTGTATTTTGAAAGATTGCGGTCCCGCTGCCCATAGAGCAGCAAGCCGCGATTGCCGGTGAAGGAGCTGACATCGTTGGTGATGTGGCATCCCTTTGAGAGGAAATAGGTATAGATATCCACATCAGCCTGCACATAAAAGGGATTGTGCAAGATCTTGGAGACTTTTGATGATTCCCATTTCCCGCCCATCGGAGCCGGGACAACCAACGCCCTGAGCTTGGCGCAAATTTCAGAGAGGCTGCAGCCCTCGTCATACCATTGAAACAGCTGAATCAGGTGAGGGTTCTCCACTTCATCCGGGACGCATCGCTTCCCTGTCTTCCCGGCATCAACCGCGTGGATCTTCCGATATCCGTAATGGGTCTTGCCGCCCAAGGCGCGGCCAAGGCTCGCGCGGGCATAATAGTTGTCCTTCACGCGCATCGCGATGGTCTCCCGCTCCAGCTGGGCAAACACCAGTGTGATGCTGAGCATCGCCCTGCCGGTGGGCGTGGAGGTGTCGAAGTTATCATTCAGCGACACGAAATCAACGCCATGCTTCTCCAGGATCTTATACACATTGAAAAAGTCAATCAGGGAGCGGCTGAACCGGTCAACCTTATACACAATAACCTTCGCAATCATCCCTGCTTCAATGTCATGGAGCATACGAATGAAATCCGGGCGGTCCATGTTGCTGCCGCTGTAGCCGCGATCCATATACACTTTATAGTTCGTATCCATTTTTGGGTCATCGATCACACGGACGCATTTGTCAATCTGCGTTTCAATGGAGATGCTGTCTTTTTTCTCCACACTTTGGCGAGCGTATACTCCGATCATGGATACCTCCAAAGTGAAAGGCTGCAATCCCCGCAGGCGTATTCAATTAGTCCCTGCTGTCTTCAGCAATGTGTGACACCATACCGGAGCTGGACTTGGCTGACGAGCCTGTTTCCTCCGCAGCGCGCTGCTCCCGCATTAGTTTCACAACGCAGTGCACTGCCTCTTGCTGCCGGCGCTTCCCTTCCTCCTCAGTGAGTTTCGGATAAAGGTCCGTTACGGAATAGAACCTGCCCGATTTTGCCGTATATGTCCTGGCCATTCCACCACCCTGCGCTATGTCTATGTGATGCAGCGCCGGATATTCGGTTTTTATCAGCCGCGTTTCCACATCCCACTGCACAAACTCATACTTCTGGCCGCACACCACGTCCACCGTCTTTCCGTTCCACGACCCATAGGGCGCGCGGAATGTGGCCGGCGGGCTGCCGGACGCCTTCTCAATGGCGTCGGAGGCCAGAGAGAGCTCTTTGACCATTTCGTCCTGGCTAAGCTTCACAAAGTCGCGGTGCGTGTGGCCGTGGCTGCCGATCTCGTGGCCCCGGCCAGCAATCTCCCGAAGCTCGTCGGCGTTCAGTTCCGCCCAGCGGCCTGTCACGTAAAACGTGGCCTTCACGTTGTAACGGTCAAAAATGTCCAGCTGTTCGCCGGTCATCTGCGAACCCCAGGCCACATCCAGCGTGAGGGCAATCTGGTTGCCGCTGGTCTTCACGCTGTAGATGGGGATGTTTTCTTTGGGCGCGAACACAGCCGCCGCGCCGCCGGTCAGGGTGAAGGCCAGCGCCGCCAGCGCGAGCATCACGCAAACAAACCAGGCTGTCTGGCGGCGGGTGGGGGAAAACACAAAAACGCGCATGGCAATTCTCCTCAGAGAATTGTATGCGCGGCAAGGGCGGGGCAATGCCATGGCATTGTCCCGCCATTTGGATTCAGCCTGCTATGCGGGGCAGACCTTCAGCTGTTACACCGCAGCTTCTTGTCACACCTTGTATAAGAACACCACATGCCCCGCTTCCTCAAACCCAAGCTTCCTGTAAAAATCCATGGCCGGGAAATACCGGTTGGTCAGCAGTGTGACGCCGGCCAGGCCCATTGCCTTCGTGTATGCCTCCACGGCCGCCATCAGCTCGCCGCCCAGGCCCATGCGCTGTTTGTCGTTTGCGATGTAAAACTCGTCCACAAAAAGCTCATCATTGGTCCACCAGGTGCGGCTGTGGCAGAACGCCGCGCCGACCGCCACGCCGTCCTCCTCCAGCAAAAACCCTTTGAAGCGCTCCACCTGCATAAATTCTCTCAGCAGCCGTGTCGTCGTCTCCATGGTCCAGTGGTCATTCCAGGGCTCGCGGTTGTAGGCGTCGATCAGCAGCGCCGCGCAGGTTTCGATGTCTGCCGGGGTAATGTCTCGGATCGTCCTCATAATTCCTCCTATTTTTGGAACTTGCGAAAGAGGTCCAGTTTTTTGCCGTATGGCGGATAGCGAAGTGGGATCTCCGGCCTGTTGGCTTTGCGCATCACACCCCGCCAATGGGTGAATGTGTCAAACCCCCAGCACCCGTGGTAATGGCCCATGCCGCTTTCGCCCACACCGCCGAAGGGCAGCGAGGGGGCCACCAGGTGCATGATCGTGTCGTTCACGCAGCAGCCGCCGGCACTCACGCGGTCAAGAAGCTCCCGCTCCGTTTTTCTGCTGGTGGTGAAAAGATAAAACGCCAGCGGCTTCGGGCGGCTGTTGATGAACCGCGCCGCCTCCTCCTCGCTGTCAAAGGGCAGCACCGGCAGCACCGGTCCGAAGATCTCCTCCCGCATCACCGGCGAGTCGGGGTGGGCGCCCAGCAGGATGGTGGGCTCGATTTTCAGCGCCGCTTCGTCACAGCCGCCGCCGGCAAACACCTGCCCGTCTTTCAGATAACCGGCCACCCGGTCAAAGTGCTTGTGGTTGACCATCCTCGCATATTCAGAGTTGGAAAGGGGCGCTTCGCCGTAGAACTGCGCAATGCACTTTTTCATCTCCTCAGCCAGTCTGCCGAGCACCGACCGGTGGGCCAGCACATAGTCCGGCGCCACGCAGGTCTGCCCGGAGTTCACCGTCTTGCCAAAGACAATGCGGCGGGCCGCCGACGGGATGTCGGCGTCGGCGCACACCACGCAGGGGCTTTTGCCGCCCAGCTCCAGCGTGACCGGCGTGAGGTGCCTTGAGGCGGCTTCCATCACCGTTTTGCCCACTTCCACGCTGCCGGTGAAGAAGATGTAATCAAACTTTTGCGCCAGCAACGCCGTGTTGGCCTCCCGTCCGCCCTCAAACACCGCCACGTATTCCTCCGGGAAGCAGTCTTCCAGAAGGCGTTTGAGCGCCGCCGATGTGGCGGGGGCATAGGCCGATGGCTTCACCACGGCGGTATTGCCGGCGGCCAGCGCCGCGATGAGCGGCGCCAGCGTGAGCTGAAAGGGGTAGTTCCACGGTGACATAATGAGCGCCACACCGTAGGGCTCCGGCTCCACCCGGCAGGAGCAGGGCATGTTCACAACGGGCGCTGTGGCCCGCCTGGGCCGGGCCCAACGCTTCAGGTTGCGGATTGTGTGCGACGCCTCCATCAGCGTGAAGCCCACCTCGGTGGCATAGGCCTCCGCCGGGCACTTGCCCAGATCGGCGTGCAGGGCAGAGAGCAGCGCCTGCTCGTTTTGCTGTATGGCTGAGTACAGCCGCTTGAGGGCATCCAGACGGAAGCGGACATCCCGTGTTTTGCCGGTGGAAAAGAATTCTTTTTGCTGTTGCAGCACCGAGGCATAGTCGGGCATGGGGGAGCCTCCTTTCCAGAATGGAGCAGTCGGTGTATGGTGCAACAGGTTATCGCGGCGGTATGGCGCAGGGGAACATCCTGTCCAGAAACATCTTCCCCGTCCCCGTGCGGAAAATCCTCTCCCGCACGCTTTGGACGGCTTCCTGCGCCATCCCGTCTTCATAGGCGTTCACGAGGAAATCGGCCTCCACAAGGATCTGGAAATCCAATCCCCGGATGTCGTGATAGCTGTGGTGACGCCCGATCAGCCAGCACACGCGGTTTATCACCGGTTCATCCACACCCAACCCCCGAAGCAGTTTCTCCGCCTCCGGCGGGCCTTCCACCTGCTGGTGCTCGCCGGACGCGCTGCCATACTTCTGTTCGCTCAGCTTGATGCCGATATCGTGGGTGAGCGCGGCGACTTCAAGGATTTCCTGGGTGGGTTCGTCCAGCCCTTCCAGCTCGCCGATGGCGCGGGCGAAGGCATGCACCTTCAGGAGGTGGTGGATGCGCC
>JAEYYW010000016.1 GCA_023428265.1 Bacillota bacterium
TGCCGCGAGACTCGGGCAACCGCCGTGATGCCCTTCTTCTCCATATTGGCGAAGAACTTGCCAATGTATTCCTCATTGCAGCTGTCCAGCAGCTGCCGGGCAGGCTTTTTTCCAAATCGCGGCACGCTGTCCAGCAGCGCCGGTTTTTTCGGCGCGTCATGAAACAAAGCCTCCGGCGTGCCAAAGACGGAAAGCAGCGAAGCAAACGTGACCGGCCCAACGCCGTCGATGCTGGCCAGCCAGATGTGATAGGTTTCTTCACGGGTGTAGGGCATGAAAACTCCCCTGCGGTTTGCTTTTGCGGTTAAACCATATTGTAGCAAAGAAAGGGTGCGGTTGCCAGAGGAACACGGCGTTCTTCATGCAATGATTAGATAGAAGACACAATTTGGCTTTATTCCTCTCACACAATCAGTTTATAATAAAACCACAAAGTACCATTGATGGGAGATTTCCAAATGAACGAAGTTTATGAGTTCCTGAAGCAGTGCAAAACCTACTATCTGGCCACCATGGAGGGCGACCAGCCCCGCGTGCGCCCCTTCGGCACAGTGGATGTGTTTGAGGGTAGGCTCTACATCCAGACCGCAAAGATCAAGAAAGTATCCGCGCAGATGAAGGCCAACCCCAAGGTGGAGATCAGCGGCACCATGGGCGGGCAATGGATCCGCCTGGAAGCCATCGCCGTGCTCGACGACAGGCTGGAGGCCAAGCAGCACATGCTGGACGCTTATCCGAACCTGAAAATGATGTATCAAGCCGACGACGGCAACACCGAGGTGTTCTGGCTCAAAGACGCCACCGCAACGATCTATTCCTTCACGGACGATCCTAAAACATATACGTTCTGAGCGGGAGGCCTGTTATGGAGACGACGATCATCCCCATTCAGCTTGGTTTTGTGAAGTCCTTCCTGGTGGTGGGCAGCCGCGCGATCCTCGTGGATGCAGGCATGCCCGGTTCGCTGGAGAGCATCCTCAAGGCGCTGAAAGAAAACTGCGTCCGCTATGACAAAGTGTCGCTGATCCTGGTCACCCACGCCCACGGCGACCATGTGGGCGGCCTGTGGGATCTGAAAGACATGCTCGGCGCGCCGGTGGCGGTGCACCGGTCAGAGGCCCAGTGTCTGGCCGACGGCTCCGGCGCGGAAGCGGTGCTGCACAACCCGGCAATGAAGCTGCTTTCCCCGTTGCTGAAGGGCAAGAAGCCCAGAGGTGTTGCGGCGGATGTGCTGGTTGATGACAGCCTGGATCTTGCCGAATTCGGCGTGGAAGGCACTGTGATACACACGCCGGGCCACTCAAACGGCTCTCTTTCGCTGATCACCGCCGACGGCAGCGCCATCGTGGGCGACATGGTGGGCGGGCGGCGAAAGCCGGCCTTGCCGGGCGTCTATCTGGACCTGCCGCAGATGCGGCGCAGCATCGCCTCGCTTGGGCAGACCTGCGCCAAAACCGTATACACCTCCCACGGCGGAGTGCACAGGATGGAGGATGTATTGAAACTGGGGCAGCCATAAGCCTCCCCAGGCTCCGGAAAAAAAGGCCCGCCCCGCGCCATATAGAGGGATATGGCGCGGGGTGGGCAATCCGAGGAGGAAAGGGGTTCCCTCGGAAACTTATTTAACTGTGTTGTTCGCAATGCCCTTTGGCAGCGGGGAAGCATGCGCCGCCAGCGCGATCCCGTCATACTCGTTGCTCTTGAGCTGGAAGTCCGGATAGGCCAGCATGCCCATTTCCGGCATGTCCAGGCCGCCAACCTCCGCCTCGGCCGGCACTCTGAGACCCCAGACCTTGTCCAGGAGTTTGTAAAACACCCAGGAGGAACCGAAACCCCAGAGGATCAGGGTGCCGATGCAGATCAGCTGTGCAAAGAGCTGGCTGGCGTCGCCGTAAAGCAGGCCGCGGACCGTGCCGGCCACGCCGTTGAAGCCGTCGCCATAGGAGCCGTCGGCAAACAGCCCAAGAGCCAGGATGCCCCAGATGCCGTTGACGCCGTGCACCGAGATGGCACCCACCGGGTCGTCGATTCTGAACTTCCGCTCCACAACGCTAACCGAGATGCACACCAGGATGCCGCCCACAAGGCCGATGACGGCCGCGGCGATGGAGTTGACAAAGGCGCAGGGGGCGGTGATCGCCACCAGGCCGGCAAGGGCACCGTTGGCCATCATCGACGGGTCAGGCTTGCCATATTTGGCCCACATATAAAACATGGCCGCCATGCCACCAAACGCGCCGGCAATCATCGTGTTGGTGGCCACAACAGACAGCCGGAAGTCTGTGCCGGAGAGCGTGGAGCCGGCGTTGAACGCAAACCAGCAGAAGAACAGCAGGATCGTGCCGAAAATCGCCATCGGGATGTGATGCCCGGGGAAAGCCACCGGGGTGCCGTCCTTCTTGAACTTGCCGATGCGGGGCCCGATGATGATGGCCGCAGCCAGCGCCATCATGCCGCCCATGCCGTGCACAACGGAGGATCCGGCGAAGTCCAGAGCGCCATGGCCCAGGCCGAAGTTTTTGCCGAGGGTGGAAAGCCAGCCGCCGCCCCACATCCAGTTGCCAAACAGCGGGTAATAGAGCATCGATACGAAGAATGAGGCGATCACGACCGCCGAGAACTTCACGCGCTCAGCCAGCGCGCCGGTGGGGATCGTGACAGTGGTGTCCATAAACACCATCTGGAAGAAGAACAACAGGAACACACCGGCGTCATAGGTGCCCCCCGTGGTGAGGAAAAAGCCTTTGGTGCCAAAGATGCCGCCCAGGCCGGGGATGGACACCATGCCGTTGAGCGTGGCCGTGCCGGCACCAAGGCCGGCGTTGCCGCCGCAGCCGCCAAACTGCAGCGCGAAGCCGCAGATGTAGTAGCCCACCAGGCCCACCAGAAACACCATGAAGTTCATCGCCATCGTGTGCAAGGCGTTCTTGGCCTGCGTGAAGCCCGTTTCCACCAGGGCAAAACCGGCCTGGAAGAAAAACACCATGAAACCGCAGATAATCACCCACACATAGTTCAGGCCGATCTTGGTCTTGCCCACCTGCGCGGCAACCTCCTCGGCGGTGGGGCTGCCCGGTGAGGCAGCGGGAATGTCTGCGGCGCTGCCAATGGTGGAGCCGCCGGGGTCTCCCACGGGTTCGCCATCTGCCAACGCAATCGGCGCAAATATGGCAGACAATAACAGTATGACGAATAGGATGCTTGCGAATTTAACCAGTCTCCTCATATTCTTAACCCTCCATTTTTATTTGCTTTTGAGCCCCTGAAATTGCTCCAGCTGAACTGCTGCCCGCCGGGCAATGACCTGCTCAGTTTCCGAACCGCGCCCAGGTATCGCACACCCAGAAACACCACAAATGCCGCGAAAACATAGCCCGGTATTTCCATGCTGAACACGGTATAGTTCACATGGAACGCAATGCAATAGGCGGCAAACCCCAAACCTGCGGCCACAATGGCGCCGGCAATCGCATAAAGCGCCGCGATGGCCGTGCGCTTGCTCTTGCCCTTGCTGTCAAACCGCGCTGTCGCCATGTTCACCCGTCCTGATCCTGATGGCGTCCAGCACATCATAAATAAAGATTTTGCCGTCTCCGATGCTGCCGGTGCGCACCTTGGCGATCACCAGATCACAAAGGCGGTCAACATCGGGATCCTTGACAACGACCTCGATTTTGATCTTCGGCAGCAGGTTGATGTCATAAACCGTGCCGCGATAGATCTCCTTTTTGCCCTTCTGGAGGCCACAGCCGGACACCATGCTCACTGTCATGCCATGAATGGCCAGTTCGTTCAGAGATTCCTTGACCTCCTCCAGCTTGTCTGGCCGGGTGATGATCTCGATCTTCTTCATGGATACTCCTCCTCTACAAAATAAAAGGCACAGCCGCATCCGGATCCTGATACGGCAGCGCCTTTGCTTCGCTGATATTCCGATACAAACAGACAGGCGCCTCCGGATGCTTCCGGAGGCGCCATTGCCCTGTCTTTTGTTTGTTTTGGCTGGAGGTCAGACTTTGAACAGCAGGTCTCCATAGGTCGGGAAGGGCCAGAAGGAGGCATCCACCTTGCCCTCCAGGCTGTCGGAGATCTCACGAACCTTCTCCATCTTCGGGATCACCTGGTCGCGGTAATATTTGGCCTGCTTGGCCGCATCGCCGTGCATGCCCTCGGCGCTTGCCGCTGCCTTCTGCAGGGCGACAATGCTCTCTTTCAGAGCCGTGAAGCCTTCGCTCACCTCGTTGAGGATGACCACGGCAGTGGCCGGATCCACACCGGCGGCCTTCAGGGCGGCGACGGTGCCGGCGCTCTCCTTCACCTGGCGCATCACGGCGGGCAGAATGCGGCGGTTGGCCATTTCAATGGCAGTGAGCGCCTCGATGTTAATCGTCTTGATATAGCTCTCCAGCATGATCTCATAGCGGGACTGCGTCTCCACCTTGGTGAGCACGCCATGCTTGGCCAGCACGTCAATGTTCTTCTCCACCAGCAGCTCGCCGATGGCTTCCACCGTGGTGCGGATGTTCTTCAGGCCACGCTTGGCGGCTTCGCGCACCCACTCGGCGGCATAGTTGTTGCCGTTGAAGATCACGCGCTTGTGGTTCACGACCACTTCCTTGACAATGGCGGCGACCTCGGCTTTGAAGTCGATGGCGCTTTCAAGCCTGGCGGAGAACTGGCTCAAAATCTCTGCCACGATCGTGTTGAGCACCGTGTTCGGGAACGCGATGGAGGCTGAGGAGCCCACACTGCGGAACTCAAACTTGTTGCCGGTGAACGCGAAGGGCGAGGTGCGGTTGCGGTCAGAGGTGTCCAGCGGCAGCGGCGGCAGCGTGTTCACACCGATTTGCAGGTGGGTGCTGTTGCCGTTGGTGCGGGGTGTGCCGGTCTCGATCTGGTCCAGCACGGCGGCCAGTTCATCGCCCAGATAAACGGAGATGATAGCCGGCGGGGCTTCGTTGGCGCCCAGGCGGTGATCATTGCCGGCGGTGGCGATGGAGACGCGCATGAGGCCCGCGTATTCATCCACGGCCTTGATCACGGCCACGAGGAACAGCAGGAACTGGGCATTGTCCTCCGGGGTTTTTCCGGGGTTCAGCAGGTTGTTGCCGGTGTCGGTGGACATGGACCAGTTGTTGTGCTTGCCGGAGCCATTGATGCCGGCGAAGGGCTTTTCATGCAGCAGGCAGGCCAGACCATGCTTGTCGGCGACCTTCTTCATCATCTCCATCGTGATCTGGTTGTGATCGGTGGCGATGTTGGTGGTGGCGAAGATCGGCGCCAGCTCGTGCTGGGCAGGGGCCACCTCGTTGTGCTTGGTGCGGGCGGACACGCCGAGCTTCCAGAGCTCTTCGTCCAGCTCGTGCATGAAGGCGGAGACGCGCTGCTTGAGAGCGCCGAAATACTGGTCTTCCATCTCCTGGCCCTTGGGGGGCTTGGCGCCAAAGAGCGTGCGGCCGGTGAAGATGAGGTCCGGGCGCTGCAGATAAAGCGCCTTGTCCACCAGGAAGTATTCCTGCTCGGGGCCCATCGTGGTGGCCACGCGCTTGGTCTCCGTGTCACCAAAGAGCCGCAGCACCTTCACCGCCTCGCGGGAAAGGGCTTCCATGCTCCTGAGCAGCGGGGTCTTCAGATCCAGCGCCACGCCGGTATAGGAGCAGAACGCGGTGGGGATATACAGCGTATTATCTTTCACAAATGCCGGCGACGTGCAATCCCAGGCGGTATAGCCGCGGGCTTCGAACGTGGCGCGCAGCCCGCCGGACGGGAAGCTGGACGCGTCGGGCTCGCCCTTGATCAGCTCTTTGCCGGAAAACTCGGTGAGGGCCGTGCCGTCGGCCTGTGGCACCACAAAGGCTTCGTGCTTTTCAGCGGTGATGCCGGTCAGCGGCTGGAACCAGTGGGTGAAGTGGGTGGCACCCAGCTCCATCGCCCAATCCTTCATGGCGGCCGCCACGGTCTCGGCGATGGAGGAATCCAACGCGTCGCCCTCGTCAATCGTTTTCTTCAACTGCTTGTAGATGTTTTTCGGCAGGCGTATGCGCATCGTGGCGTCGTTGAAAACGGCGCTGCCAAACAATGTGGCGGAACAATTCTTACCCATTCACGTCTTCCCCTTTCAAAATAAAAGGCGTTTCAACAGAACCTGTTGAAACGCCTTTGTTTCCCAGCAAACGGATCAATATCCAATTGCTAAAAGTATAGCATGGCAAAATGCAAGTGTCAACATATCATCATGCAAAAATTTCTCATCTTTTCTGGTGAACTTGATGAGTTTTGGGGCCAAGGCAAACAGAACGTGCAAAATCATTACACTCGCCCCCCCTCAGACAATGCTGATAATGAAATCATTCCGCTATGCGCATTCATGCCAGGCCTGTAATGTTCTGCAAGATGAAAACCAAATACTTTGAATGTTCCGATGACCGAAATTCCTATTGGCTGCAAATTCGATCCGATCCCTGCTGCAGATTTGCTGTTGCGTCAGTGCGGTGCAGGGAGTATAATTGTCAAAATATAGCCAGCGCCCCATGGTTGCCCACACAACAAAATGCAATATTACAAACACAATCCGTCAATCCGCTGCATTATTTGGAGGTCATTTTATGGAGTCTGTGACCGGCGACGCCCCGAAGCTTCCCACGCTGGAAGAGTTGAAGGGGTCCACTGGAGAAATCAACCTGAGCGGCATGGTGCACAAGATCCGCGATATGGGCACGTTTGCCTTTCTGATGCTGCGCACCGGCCGGCATGTGATCCAGTGCGTGGCCTGCGAAGACGCGCTGCCGCATCTGGCTGACGTGCGGGAAGGCTATGGCGTAAAGGTCTCCGGCACAGTGCATGCAGACAGCCGCGCGGCTTATGGCTTTGAGCTTTGCCTAACTGCCCTCACCGTGCTGTCTCGTTTTGCCGAGCCGCTTCCGGTGCCGATCAATAAAAAGAAGTCCAACATCTCCATTGAGGCCTCCCTCGATTACAGGCCGGCGGCGCTCCGCCACCCGGCCATGCGGGCGGCGTTCAGGATTCAGGAAGCTCTTTCCCGGGCGTTCCGGGAATATTTGACTGACCTCGATTTCACCGAGATCCACTCGCCCAAGATCGTGGCCGCCGGCGCAGAGGGCGGCAGCAACATTTTCAGGCTGCAGTATTTTGACCGCAAGGCATATCTGTGCCAGAGCCCGCAGTTTTACAAGCAGGCGATGGTGCCGGTGTTTGGCCGGGTGTTTGAGATCGGGCCGGTGTTTCGCGCCGAGCGGCACAACACCAGCCGCCATTTGAATGAATACACCAGCATGGATTTTGAGATGGGCTTCATCGACAGCTTCCATGATGTGATGAATGTGGAGTGCGGCTATCTCCAATATGCCTTTGCGCTCATGGAAAACGAGTATGCCGAAGAGCTGAGGATCCTCAATGTGGCGCTGCCCAAGGTGGACGCCATCCCCACAGTCCGGTTTTTGGACGCCAAAAAGGCCATTGAGCAGAAGTACAGCCACAAGGTCACCAACTGGCGCGACCTGGACCCCCAGGAGGAGGCGCTGATCAGCCGGTGGGCGCTGGAAGAGCTGGGCAGCGAGTTCATCTTTGTGACCCACTACCCCACCGCCTCACGCGCCTTCTACACGATGGAAGACCCGGAGGACCCCACCTATTCCCTGAGCTTCGACCTTTTGTTCCGGGGCTTGGAAATCACCAGCGGCGCGCAGCGCATCCACGACTATGAGCATCAATACAACAAGATCAAGGGCCTGGGGTTGGATGTGGATGACTTCGCCGGCTATCTGATGACCCACAAATACGGCGCGCCGCCCCACGGCGGCCTGGGGCTGGGGCTGGAGCGGCTGACAATGCAGCTGCTCAATCTGGACAATGTGCGCTGGGCGGCGCTGTTCCCGAGGGATCTGAGCAGGCTGGAGCCGTAAACCCATATCATTACAGTGACTGCCACCTATAAACCCTCACCCCCCACCCCCTCCCCCAGGGGATTGGGGGAGGGGGATATTTGAGGAGACCAACCATGGAAATCACCCGAGATCAGGCCCAATATATTGCAAAGCTCGCCAAGCTCAGCTTCCGGGACGAGGAGCTGGACAAAATGGCGCAGGACATGCAGAGCATATTGAACTTTGCCCGGGAAATCAACGCGCTGGACACGGCGGATGTGAAGGCCATGGAGCATGTGCTGCCGATTCAGAACGTGCTGCGGATCGACAGCGAGCCGAAGCCCTTCCCCCGCGAGGCGTTGCTGCAAAACGCCCCGGAGCAGATGGACGGGTGCTTTATGGTGCCGAAGGTAATAGAATAGTTCCTTTTGCCGGTCAAAAGGAACCAAAACCCCCGGGGGAGATAAACCCGTTAACCCTTCTGGCTTCAGCCGCTCCGTCTGCGGCTGGCACAACTCCTCGGTCGGTACGCTCCCTCGTCAAACAGTGCCGCCGCCACGCCTCCGCTAGCGCTTCGCGCTGCTTTGCCATCCGGCGGGTTTATAATCCCCCGGACCCCCTGAAGAGACGATAAAGTCGGATGCTTGAAAGAGCCCGCTGATCCCAAAGCCAAGGAGCAGGCCATGAAATTATACGAATTGTCCGCATATGAATTAGCAGAAAAAATCCGCTCCGGTGAAGCCACCGCCGTGGAAGCCACGCAGGCAATGCTCAGCCGCATTGCCGCGGTGGAACCGAAGGTGGATGCCCTGCTGCATGTGGACGCGGAGGGCGCGCTCAAACGTGCCGCAGAAGTCCAGAGAGAAATCGAACTCCTGCAGAAAGGGGCGAAGCCCCTGCCGCCGCTGGCCGGCGTGCCGGTGATCCTGAAGGACAACCTTTGCACCAAAGACGTGCCCACCACTTGCGCCAGCAAGATCCTGGGCAACTTCGTGCCGCCCTATGACGCCACCGTGGTGCGAAAGCTCAATGACGGCCTGGCCATCCTCATCGCCAAGGCCAACATGGATGAGTTTGCCATGGGCAGCTCCTGCGAGCACTCGGCCTTCAAACCCACCCGCAACCCGTGGGATCTCACGCGGGTGCCCGGCGGCAGCTCCGGCGGCTCGGCTGCGGCAGTGGCGGCACTGGAAGCGCCACTTTCCCTTGGCAGCGACACCGGCGGCTCCATCCGCCTTCCGGCGGCGTTCTGCGGCGTGACGGGCCTCAAGCCCACCTACGGCGCGGTGTCTCGCTACGGCCTGGTGGCTTTTGCCTCATCGCTGGACCAGATTGGCCCTTTTGGCCGCGACGCCCGCGACGCGGCGCTGCTGTTTGACGGCATTAGCGGGCACGACCCAATGGATTCCACTTCCGCCAACATCGAATACAAGAGCACTTCCACAGGGATCAATGCCGGTGTGAAGGGTCTCCGGATCGGCCTGCCGAAAGAATACTTCGGTGAGGGCGTGGAGCCCGCCGTGTGCGAGGCTGTGCTGGGCGCCGTAAAAGCCTTTGAATCCTTGGGTGCTGTGGTGGAGGAAGTGAGCATCCCGGCGCTGGGCCACGCGTTGAGCGCCTATTATCTGATCTCCTCAGCGGAGGCAAGCTCCAACCTGGCCCGCTTTGACGGCGTGCGCTACGGCTACCGCTCTCCCAACATGAGCACCGGCGAGGACCTGTATGTCAGTTCCCGTAGTGAAGGTTTTGGTGCTGAGGTGAAGCGCCGCATCATGCTGGGCACCTATGCGCTGTGCTCCGGCTATTATGATGAGTATTACACCAAGGCGCTGAAGGTGCGCTCTCTGGTGAAAGCAGGCTTTGACAAGGCCTTTGAGAGTTTTGATCTGCTGCTCTCCCCCGTCGCGGCAGGGCCCGCCTTCAAGCTGGGCGAGCGCACCGGCGACGCGCTGGCGATGTATCTGACGGACCTGGCCACCGTGTCCGTGAACATCGCGGGCTTGCCGGGCATCGCAGCCCCTTGCGGCTTCACCGGCGGCCTGCCCATCGGCATGCAGCTGATCGGCAAGCCCTTTGATGAGGCCGGGCTGCTCAGAGCGGTGTATGCCTACCAGCAGGCGACGGAGCATCATAAGATGAGGCCAGGGCTGTAACTCCCCCTGTCACCTTCAGTGACATCCCCCTCAGGAGGGGGACAAGTGGTAATACGACGATAGCTTGATAGAACCCCCCTTGCCTCCCTCTTGAGGGAGGTGCCGCCAAAGGCGGCGGAGGGAGTAGGAGTTTATCCATGTCCACAGCATACGAAACAGTGATCGGTCTGGAAATCCATTGCGAGCTGAACACCAAAACCAAGGTGTTTTGCCAGTGCAGCACGGAGTTTGGCGGCGAGCCCAACACCCACACCTGCCCGGTGTGCACGGCGATGCCCGGCACGCTGCCGGTGCTGAACCGCCAGGCCGTGGAAAAATGCGTGACGGCGGGTTTGGCGCTGGGCTGCAGCATCAACCGCTACGCCAACATGGACCGCAAGAACTACTTCTATCCCGATCTGCCCAAGGCCTATCAGATCAGCCAGCTGCACCACCCCTTATGCCTTGGCGGCATGGTGGAGTTTGACTACACCGACGAACAGGGCAAGCCGCAGCGCGGACGCGTTCGCCTGAACCGCATCCATCTGGAAGAGGATGCCGGCAAATCGCTGCACGACGCCTATGGCAAGAGCACGCTACTGGATTTCAACCGCTGCGGCGTGCCGTTGATTGAAATCGTGACCGAGCCGGATATCCGCAGCGCCGAGGAAGCCGGCGCCTTCGTGGAAACGGTGCGCTCCATATTGCAATTTGCCGGAGTGTCCGACTGCCAGATGCAGGAGGGCAGCCTGCGGGCGGACATCAACCTCTCCATCCGCCCCTATGGCGGGCCGCTGGGCACCCGCACCGAGATGAAGAACCTGAATAGCCTGAAGGCCATTGTGCGCGCCGCCAAGAGCGAGGCCAAGCGGCAGGCTGAGCTGCTGGACGAGGGGAAGCGCGTGATCCAGGAAACCCGCCGTTGGGATGACAGCAAGGGCCGCTCCATCGCCATGCGCAGCAAGGAGGAGGCCAACGACTACCGCTACTTCCCCGACCCTGATTTGCTGCCCATCGTGCTGGACGACCAATGGATGGAGGAGATCCGAAGCGCCCTGCCGGAGGGGCCGGGAGCCAAGCGCACCCGCTATGTGGCGGAATATGGCCTGCCCGAATATGACGCCGCCATCCTCACGACCGACCCGGACCTGGCCCGCTTCTTCGAGGAGGCCTGCAAGCACACCGGCAACTATAAGGCCGTGTCCAACCTCCTGATGGGCGACATCATGCGGCGGGTGAAGGAAGAGGAAGACGCCCACTTCGCGGCGCTGCCCTTCCCACCGGCTGATCTGGCGGAGTTGGTGAACCTGATTGACCGTGGCACGATCAGCACAACGATCGGCAAGGTCGTGCTGGAGCATATGTTTGCCAAAGAGGGCGCACCAACGGCAATCGTGGAAGCTCGGGGGCTTGCCAAGATCTCCGACGACAGTGCGCTGCGCGAAGCGGCAAAGCGGGTCGTGGCGGCCAACCTGGAAGCCGTGCATGGTTACAACGCCGGGAAGGACAAGGCCTTCGGGTTCATCATGGGCCAAATGATGAAGGAGACACGCGGCAAGGCCGACCCGGAAACTGCCAAGCGAATTTTACTGGAAGAAATGAAAAACGTATAAACTCCACAAAAGGGCGGCGGAAGCCGCCCTTTTTTGCATGGTTGCCGGCGTTGCGATGGCGTGGTGCAGATGGTATACTAATCCATATTAGTGATCAAATTCCATATTCTTGAAACCTTATTCGCAGCTCTGCCGTCTATCTGGTATCCCCCTTGAGGAGGCATGCCCATGGAAGTGTGCAAAGTGGCCGAATCCAGACTGCCCCGCTACCCGGACAGACAGGCTGTCGTAGCCGACCCCGCGCTCCTGCTCAACACACCGGAGCGTTGGCGCCGCAACACAGCCGCGTGCACGGCGCTGGCGTCGGTGTCGGCGCTGCTGCTGTCATCCTGCTCAACCATGGCGAACAACAGCAGTTCCGCCGCCATCCCGGTGCCTTTCTTCGAGCATGGCGATGGCCGTGGCGGGTTCGGGTGCGTATCGGTGGCACCGCCGGCGTTCCTCAGCGAGTCGGAGGCCTACGCGGTGATCGATGAGATCGCGAAAGAGGAAGGGATCACTTTTCAGCGAGACCAAGTGAAGTTGCAGAACATCAGCCTGCCGGTCACCCACTTGATGGTCGACAACGATCCCGCCTACAAGCTGAAAACGGGCACGCTGCTGCTGGATGGCGCCGATGAAGACAAGAAAGTAGCGTTTGAGTTCATCTCCTCACAGGACATTGAGAACTGGGTGGACGATCCGAAGGACGTATGGAGCTCTGTGAGCTCCTATGATTTCATCGGTGCGGCAAAGGCACTGTCCGAAAGCCTCAGCAAGTCAGACTCAAATATGGCGGTGGCGGTGTTTTATGATCCAACCTATCCCTACAATGATGAGACAAAGAAGATCATCCGGGAAAGCGGCGATGATTATCAGGCGATGGAGCGAAAGCTGCGGGAGCTGGCCCGGGAAGATCTCAAAAAGCAAATGCTGGATTTCATCGCCTGGCTCAAGGCCGAAGGCATCATCTGAACGGAGGGTTCGGCATGGAAGTGAAAAGGGTTGCCCAATACCGCTCTGCTGCCTATCCGGACAAGGAGGCGGTGCTGCAAGATGGTTCCCTTTTGGAGGCTGTGCCGCTCCGCTGGAAAGGAAACGCCATCGCTTGCGCGGCGCTGGTGTTTTCCGTGTCACTCCTATCCTCCTGCAGCATCAAGAGTAGCACCCCCGCCAATGCCTCGTCGGCCCTGGGTTTGCCCTCCGCAACTCCCTCATCAAAACCTGTAGCACCGGAATCACAATCCGGAGTTCCACTTTTCCAGCATGGCGGCGGCAGGGGGTCCATCGCCTGCATTGTGGTGAACCCGCCGGTGTTCCTTTCAGAAAGCGAAGCGCTGGATGTTATCCGCGAAGTGGCAGAGCAAAACGGAATCACTTTCGGAGCCGGAGTAACGGTGAAAGGTATTGTCATTCCTGTCATTACCTATAAAAAAGATTCCATGGACTATGTGGTAACATATCGCGACAGCTCTCTGCAGACAGACGGCTTTGACAGCAACACCGGTGTTGCCTTTGAGTTCGTCTCGACAGAGGATGTGGATGCATGGAAAACCAACCAACCATATATGCCCACCTCCGATTATCCCATCATCACCTTGGCTGGCTCATTGGTAGACAGCATTAACAAGCCGGAGGCAGGCCCGGTGGTAGCTGTGTTTTATGACCCCGTTACCCACCCCAAGGAACCCGGCGATAGCTTGAGTGATATGATGACTGAGGAAGAGCGGGAAGCGCTTCTGGAGCAATCCAGGGAAGATCTGCGCCAGCAAGTGCTGGACTTCATCGCCTGGCTCAAGGCCGAGGGCATCATCTGAACGGAGGGTTCGGCATGGAAACGAGAAGGGTTGCTCATTACTGCTTAGCTACCTATCCAGATAAGGAGGCAGCGTTGATTAATCGCAACCTATTGGTTGCTGTTCCTACTCGTTGGAAGAGGAATGCCGCCGCCTGCGCAGCGCTGACGGCGACAGTGGCCTTACTGGCAGCCTGCAAGCCGGATGCCGAATCGGTGGTTGCGGCGGAAACAACCACAGCGATTGTCACCCCGGAGATCACACAGTCTCCAACCCCCTCCCTCACGCCTGCACCAACTCCATCCCCAACGCCCAAGATATTGCGCGAGGTGCCGGTCTTCGAGCACGGCGCTGGCCGTGGCTCGTTTGGGTGTATGGTGGTGAATCCCCCGATATTCCTCTCAGAGGGAGAAGCGCTGGACGTGATCCGGGAAGTGGCTGCAGAGAACGGACTGCGGTTTGGCAGCACCGCCATACTGGATGATATCGACATCCCGGTCATTGGTGACATCGCCAGCCAGAGCCGGGAAGCCGTGGAGTACAAAACAAAGAATGGCACACTGCTGCTCGACGGATTCGATGAAGAGAAGTGCATTGCATTTGAATATGTGTCTGCAGATGACATAGACCAATGGAGAGACAACAAAATTCAATCATCTGTATCAAGTTTTCTCACACACGATGTTTCCATGACATTGGCCAAGCACATGGAGCAGGCGGACAAGGGCATGACCGTTGGGGTTTTTTATGATCCGGTCATTCACTCCAGCCAGGTGCGCAGATCAAAGGATTCCGGTGACGATTACACTACTTTCCGGCAGGAAGCAATGCGATTGGCCAAGGATGAATTGAAGAAACAAGTGCTGGACTTCATCGCCTGGCTCAAGGCTGAAGGCATCATCTGAGGAGGCACCATGCATGTCACGCTGCACCTGACTTCCGGCTGTAACATGGATTGCCGCTATTGCTATGTGGACCGGCAGCACATCCAGACCATGACGCCCGAGACCGCCCGCGCCGCTGTGGACCTGGCCAGCGCCTTCACGCCCAAGGACGGTTCCACCGGCATCATCTTCTTCGGCGGTGAGCCGCTGCTGTGCAAGGATCTGATCCGGGAGACAGTGGACTATGCGGAGGGCATTGCCCGTGATGCGGGCAAGCGCTTCCACTTCAAGATCACCACCAACGGCCTGCTGCTGGACGACGCATTCCTGGACTATGCACAGACACACCGCATTTTCATCGCCCTGAGTCTGGACGGCACCGGGCAGGCCCACAATGCCCACCGCGTCGATCTGGCCGGAAATGGCACTTATGACCGGGTGGAGGACGCTGCCCGGCGGCTGCTGAAGCGATTCCCCTACGCCCCGGTGATGATGACGGTGAACCCGGACACATCAAGGCACTACTGCGACTCAGTGAAGCATGTGTACGATCTGGGGTTTCGCTACATCATCTGCTCGCTCAATTATGCCGCGCCCTGGACCGAGAAAGACATGGAGGAGCTCCGCCGCCAATACCGCAGGATGGCCGACTATTATTACGACCTCACGGTGGCCGAGGAGAAGTTTTACCTGAGCCCCTTTGAGGTCAAGATATCCAGCCATGTGAACCGCCGCACCTATTGCCAGGAGCGCTGCGAGCTGGGCAAGAAGCAAATCTCCGTGGGGCCCGATGGGTTGCTTTACCCTTGCGTGCAGTTTGTGGGCGACGAAGGGTTTTCGATCGGCAGTGTGGCAGCCGGCATCGACGAAGCCCGCCGGGAGTCGCTTTTCCGCCAGAACGAGCAGGAGAAAGAAACCTGTGCGGATTGCGCCATCCGCGCCCGTTGCAACCACACCTGCGGCTGCCTGAACCGCCAGGCCACCGGCAGCATCGATTTGGTCTCACCGGTGCTATGCGCCCATGAGCGGCTGCTGCTGCCCATCGCCGACCGGCTGGCCGGGCGGCTTTACCGCAAGCGCAACGCGATGTTCATCCAAAAGCACTACAATGACTTTTACCCCATCGTGTCTTTGGTGGAGGACAGGACGAGGGCGAAATAGCAAAAGCAGGAAAAGGAGAATGGTTATGATTCAAAGCGCGCCCATCAAGAAGAAAGAACCCATTGCGTTAACCGTCATCGGCATCGTGCTGCTGGTCGGCGCGCTGATTGCGGCGCTGGTGCTGGTGGTGCTGCCAGCCATTGTCAACCTGATCATGAGCTTACAGAATTACAGCGTGGGTAAGGGGTTGCTGAACAGCCAATGGATGGGGCTGCACAATTACCAGATCATGTTGACAAATCCTGCTGCTACACAGGGAATCATCTCATCTCTGAGACATGGGCTGTTCAGCGGACTAATTCTCTTTGCCTCGTCGTTGGTCACCGGCTACCTGCTTCTGGCCGTGGGCAAGATTCGTTGGCTCAGGATCGGTCTTTCCACGCTGCTGCTGATCCCACTATTCATCCCGGCGGATATTTTCGCACAGGTCTTCATCCGGCTGCGGTTATTTCTTAGCCCAGCAGACACAGGAATGTCACTACTGATTGCAGCGTTTTGCGCAGTCCGCTATGTGGGATTGCCGGCCATTCTGGTTTCTGCAGCCATCGGCCGGGGCAAGCGATCCTGGAGCGTGCCACTGCTGGCCGGAGGTGCCTCTTCCCTGCTGGTGTTTGCGCTGCTGGGGTTGTTTGATTATCCGTTTATCAGAATGATGCCGCCCATGCTCAATGAAATACTAGCGCTAGACCAATACAACATCTTTTCAATCTTCTCAAAAGGTCAGTTTGGCCAAGGTGCTGCTGCCTCCGTGCTGCTGGCAGTCCTTCGCGGGCTGTTGATCCTCATCACAGCATTTCCCATTGGTCTGATGGCAAAGCGGCTTTTCCCGAAAGATAGCCAATCCGATGGAGGAGCTCTCAAGGATCGTCTGCTAGCGCTGATTCTCCCCAGCGGCGTGGTGCTGCTGGCCGCCGTGGTGTTGGCTGCACTGGCCATTCCAGCCATCCAGGGGGGCGAGCTGGCCCTGTATGGCAGCCTGCCCATTCACATCATCATTGCGTTTGTGGCAGCAGGCATCAACACTGTGATTTGCTATAGCCTGGCCCGACCGGTTGCAACAAGCGGAAAAGCCGGTAAAGCCATGATGCTGTGCATACTTGTTTTGCTGACAATCCTCACAGCCGGAGAAGGCCCGCTATCGGTCGGGAAATTGGAAATGATACGTGGTTTAGGCGCATTCAACACTTGGTTTGCCCTGCTGCTTTCCGGTATCGGCGCGGTGTGGGGCGTGTGGCCCCTGATCGTGGCGGCTCGCGCGATGGGCGTGCGGGTTAATAACGACTGGTTCCGGCAGATGTGGAAACCGTCATTGGCGCTGTTTGCGGCGCAGGCGGCACTGCTGATGAACAACAGCATCACCTCATTGGCATATCAGGGCCGCCGTGATATGCTTCACCCATTAATATTGGCAACACAGAGAATGGAACAAGGCGGCCTGATGAACCCGGCGCTGCTCACGCTGATGACCACAGCACTGCCGGTGATCTTGCTGCTGATTGTGCGCACAGCCTTCCGCGAGGAGGAAAGCCTGGGGCTGTTCCTGCCGGGTAGGTGATTGCACTTATGAAAAGCCCGGGCTGCAATGCAGCCCGGGCCTTTTGTTCATTTTGCTTTATAGCCGCTGGAACGTGCCCGCGGGCGCTTTGGCGCTCACGAAGAGCTGGCGGATCACCGAATAGGCTCCCAGTGCCAGGAACAACAGGCCAAGCCCCAAGTTGATGACAAACTCCGAAGTGACCTCCGGCACATTGAGTGCGGCAAAATATACCATCTGCATTGACTCCATGAAGGTGATTGATTCGCCGGTTTTGCTCGCTTCCTGCATGACCAGTATTCCATACTCCACAAACTGGGCGAACACGAGCACCACGATGCAAATCAGACAGATCATGATAATCGCCGCGATATTGATCTTGCCCTTCATCATCGTATAGCCCTTTGCAGCGCAGAAGGAGATCGCCACGCCGCCGATGGCCGCAAAGAACCCCAGCAGGCCGATCACGATCCACGCGATGGAGCCAACCAACGCACCCAGCAGCGCGCCGAAAGCACCGGCCAGATAGTTGCCCTTCGTCTCGGCATGCTCGGCCTCACCCTGCATGATATGCCCGCTGATCTGCTGCTGGCAGCTCTGGCAGAGCATCATGGCCATGCCATTCACCTTGGCAAATCCGTGGAGCCCTTCCGCGCCACAGCTGAAGCAAGCCGGCTTGGCACCGGCCTTTCGAAGGCAATCCACCAGCGATTGAAGCATTGGCTCCACATCGGCCAGTTTCAAGCCGCCGAAAGGAAGCTTGCGCTCCACAGAGATGGCATTGTCATGGATGCTGAAACTGGTAGAAGGTGTGGCTTGGGCCAGCGCGGACAATGAGCTGTTCACGGCGGCCTGAACCTGATCATCTGCAAACTGCACGGCGGTGGTGATGATCATGGAGCCGCTTTTGCTGTTGGGGATGATCTGCACCCAGTATTCCTCGAAAAGCCCCCACGCCTGAGAGGAGTCCTCGTCCAGATGATACTTGGCTGCCAGTTCCTCAAGAAAAGTGCCCATGTGGTCCTCCTTTATCGTCGGTTGCCGTCAATCGGCAACTCTCAGCCGTAGCAGCGGGGACAATGGGGGCCGATGAGCGGCAGCTCACCACGCCTGGTAGCTTTCGGACACTAAAACAGGCTCGGATTTGCCGAAGGTCAGATCGGCAATGGCGGTGCGGAAGGCGGCTTCCTCTGCCGCGCGCACCAGCACGCGGGCCAGGATTCGTTCGCCATACTCCAGCCCTTGCAGCCGGTAGGGGGAGTGCTGGAACCAATGTTCCAGCCCGCCGGACTGCCCATAATCGAACGACGCGGAGAACAGCAAGGAGCGCTCCACAACAGTTGGCCACGCCTGGGCAATGGCTTCGGCAGCGGCCCGGCCAAAGGCACGGCCCAACGGCCCCGCCCCCAGCTGGATGCCACCGTAGTAGCGCACCACGGCTGTGGCTGCTCCCACCACCGACTCCCGCTTCAGCGCCTCCAGCATCAATAGGCCGCCGGAGGGCTCGTGGGCGTCGTGGTAACGCTGGATCTGGCCGGAGAAGCCGCACACATAGGCATAGAGCACGGCGCTGCAGCCGGGGTGCCTCGCCCGCACGGAATCAATCCAATGCAGCGCGTCCTCTTCGGCGAGGGCCGGCGCGGCATAACCGATGAAGCGGCTCTTCTTCTCGACGAATTCGCTCGTGCCCTCCCGGGTCAGCGTGCGGTATTGCTCGGGCCTGGTCTCAGTCGCCATCCTCACCCTCGATGACCACGCGGTGGAATACCTTCTTCCCCTTCTTGATCACAAAGGAGTTGCCGGTGATCTGACTGATGTCAATCCGTTCGTTTGTGTCGGTCACCTTGCGGCCATCCACCGACACAGCGCCTTCCTTGATCAGCCGGATGCCCTCACCGTTGCTGGCGGTGAGCCCGCAGGCCACCATGAGCTCGACCACACGGCCATGCTGATTCAACTGGCTGCTGGTGATCGATGTGGTGGGCATGTCACGATCGTCGCCGCCGCCGCCAAACAGCGCCTCGGCGGCGGCCCTTGCCTTGGCCGCCTCCTCTTCGCCGTGGATCAGCTTCGTGACCTCATAGGCCAGCGTGCGCTTGGAATCATTGATGCGGCTGTCGGTATAGCTGCCCAGCTTGTTCACCTCGTCCATCGGCAGGAACGTCAGCAGCGCCAGCGCCCGCTTCACATCGCGGTCGTCGATGTTGCGCCAGTACTGATAGAACTCATAGGGGCTGGTGCGGTCGGCGGAGAGCCACAGCGCGCCTTTTTCGGTCTTGCCCATCTTTTTGCCTTCACTGGTGGTGAGCAGCGAGAACGTGCACACATAGGCGGGCTTGGCCTCCTTGCGGCGGATCAGGTCCGCCCCGGCCAGCATGTTGCTCCACTGGTCGTCGCCGCCCATCTGCAGCTTGCAGCCATATTTGTTGTGCAACACGAGGAAGTCATAGCCCTGCTTCAGCATGTAGTTGAACTCCAGGAACGTGAGGCGCTTTTCCATCCTCTGGCGGTAGCACTCGGCGGTGAGCATGCGGTTCACCGAGAAATGGGCGCCCACATCCCGCAGGAAATCCACATAGTTCAGCTTCATCAGCCAGTCCGCGTTGTTGTCCATGATGGCGCGGCCCTCGGAGAAGTCAAAGAACCGGCCAAACTGCTTTTTGATGCTCTCGGCGTTGGCGGCGATGTCGGCCGCGGTGAGCATCTTGCGCATGTCGGTCTTGCCGCTGGGGTCGCCTACCATCGCCGTGCCGCCGCCCACCAGCGCGATGGGCCGGTGGCCGGCCCGCTGCATGTGGGCCATGGCCATCACGGGGATGTAGTGGCCGATGTGCAGGCTGTCGGCGGTGGGGTCAAAGCCCACGTAGAAGGTGACCGACTCTTCGCCTAATAACTTATAAAGCTCTTCCTCAAAGGTGATTTGCTGCAGAAATCCGCGTTCGCGGAGGGTGTCGAGTACGTTGGGCATAGGTATTTCTCCGATTCGTTGGTTGTTTTTCTATACTATAGGGAATCTGGGGGGGTTAGTCAAGGTTTCATTCCAGCTAGCTTTTTCTTCACTTATTCAAACCATCTCATGCAAATTATTCCCCGAGAGCGAACTATACTCTCAACTTGCCTTCCACAAGAAACTCTAATATCCCAGCCCACTCCCCCATGCAGGACCCTCACCCCTCACCCCTTCCCCCAATCCCATGGGGGAAGGGGCTGAGGGATGAGGGTTTCTTAGGGAAGAGACAAGAGAAAAGGGTGATTATACGAAGCCAGGATACGGTGAGTAATCATGGAAAACCCGCCGTGATTGGGCAAGCCTGCTATAATCCACATCCGCTATTGAATAAATTCACAAAATTACATATTCGCAATACAAACCACCTGGAAATAAGGTATACTATCCCGGCGGAAACACCGCTTTCAAACCGCAAAGGAGACTACCGCATTTGATCACCGTAACCGACCTCAGCCTGCAGTTCAGCGGCAGGAAACTTTTCGATGACGTGAACGTGAAGTTCACGCCGGGCAACTGCTACGGCGTGATCGGCGCCAACGGCGCCGGCAAGACCACGTTTACCAAGATACTCTCCGGCGAGCTGGAGCCCACCACCGGCACCGTGACAATCACGCCCGGCGAGCGCCTCGCGGTGCTGGAGCAGAACCACTTCAAGTTTGACGAATTCACCGTGATGGACACGGTGATCATGGGCCACAAGCGGCTCTATGACATCATCCGGGAAAAGGACGAGCTCTATCTGAAGGCGGACTTCACCGAGGAAGACGGTGTGAAGGCCGGCGAGCTGGAGCAGGAGTTTGCCGAACTGAACGGCTGGGACGCCGAGACCGACGCCGAAAAGCTGCTGATGGGTCTGGGCATTGGCCGCGACCTGCATCAAAAGCTGATGGGTGAACTGAACCCCGACCAGAAGGTGAAGGTGCTGCTGGCGCAGGCGCTGTTTGGCAACCCCCACATCCTGCTGCTGGACGAGCCCACCAACCACCTGGATTTCCACGCCGTGAACTGGCTGGAAAACTTCCTGCTCGATTATCCCAACACGGTGATTGTGGTGAGCCATGACCGCCACTTTTTAAACAACGTGTGCACCCACATGCTGGACATTGACTTCGGCAAGATCAACTTGGTGATCGGCAACTACGACTTCTGGTATCAGTCCAGCCAACTGGCCCAGCGCATGCTGGCCGACCAGAACAAGAAGAAGGAAGAGAAGATCAAGGAGCTGCAGGCCTTCATTGAGCGCTTCAGCAGCAACGCCAGCAAGGCCAAGCAGGCCACCAGCCGCAAGCGCCTGCTGGAAAAGATTACGCTGGACGACATCCGCCCCTCCTCCCGCAAGTACCCCTACATCGCATTTGCGCCGGAGCGGGAAGCCGGAAAGGACATCCTGTTTGTGCAGGGCATTTCCAAGACCATCGGCGGGGAAAAGGTGCTGAACAACGTTTCCTTCATCGCCAACCGCGACGACCGGATTGTGTTTATGAGCCGCAACGAGCTGGCAAAGACCACGCTGTTTCAGATTTTGATGGGCGAGCTGGAGCCCGACGAGGGCAGCTTCAAGTGGGGCATCACAACCACGCAGGCCTATCTGCCCCGAGACAACTCCGTCTACTTCGACGGTATGGACCTGAGCCTCATCGATTGGCTCAGGCAATATTCCACCGACCAGACCGAGAGCTTTATCCGGGGCTTTTTGGGCCGGATGCGCTTTTCCGGCGACGAGGCGCTGAAAAAGGCCAAGGTGCTTTCCGGCGGTGAGAAGATGCGCTGCATGTTTGCGCGGATGATGCTCTCCACCGCCAACGTGCTGCTGCTGGACGACCCCACCAACCACCTGGATCTGGAATCCATTACGGCGGTGAACGACGGTCTGAAGGCCTTCAAGGGCACAATGTTTTTCTCCTCCCACGATCACGAGTTCATCAGCACGCTGGCCACGCGCATCCTTGAGATCACGCCCGCCGGTGTGTTTGACGCGCAGATGGAGTTTGACGATTATCTGGAAAACGAGACTGTGCAGGCCAAGGTTGCGGCGATGTATGGCGGGCTGAATAAAAACTGAGGTAGCAATGCCCCTCCCACCCGTGGGGGGAGGGGTTGGGGAGAGGGGTTCTGGGCGGTGCGCTGCCCCTGCCAACCACGTATAAACTCCCCCTGCTCCTTCGGAGCATCCCCCTCAATGAGGGGGACAAGTCGTCCTCTAGCAGAATAATTATCGCTTAATTCATCAAAGAGGTGCTCAAAATGACCCTCATCGAAACCGAACGCCTCATTCTCCGCCGGTTCACGCCCGACGACTGGCAAGGCCTGCATGAATATCTGTCACTGGAGTCGGTGGTGAAGTATGAGCCCTACGGCGTGTTTACCGAAGAGGATTGCCGCAAGGAAGCAAAAAACCGCGCGGAAATGGATTGTTTCTGGGCCGTTTGCCTGAAAGAGAATGGCAAGCTGATCGGCAATGTCTATTTCCAGCGGCAGGAACCGCAGGAATGGCTTACCTGGGAGCTGGGTTATGTGTTCAACCCCGCTTATGGCGGCAGGGGTTATGCCACCGAAGCTGCCCGCGCGATGCTGAAGCTGGGGTTTGAGCAGTTGGGAGCGCGGCGCATCATTGCGATGTGCAACCCGCTCAACGAGCGTTCCTGGCGGCTGCTGGAGCGGCTTGGCATGCGGCGGGAAGGGCACCTGCTGCAGAACCTGTTTTTCAAGAGGGATAAAAGCGGAAACCCAATCTGGTGTGATACCTATGAGTATGGGATACTTTCTACGGAATGGATGAAACAGCAAAGGCCGGGCTGATGCCCGGCCTTCTTGTTAATCTAGGTTTGTTTGGATGATAGGTGGAGCGCACCTCCATTATTCCGATCCCCCGGCAGCTTTGTTTCCGTCCTCCGCCTTATGAAGCACCTCGTATTGGAGCAGAATCATCCCGCTGGGATACGCACGATGCGCAACGAGAGCCAGACTTTGCTGCACACCACATAGAGAAAACAGCTTCACCCCTTCTCCCAGAAGGACCGGGATGATCGCCGGTTCGACAGTATCAACCAGTCCCCACGCAAGAAGCTGTGAAAACAGATCGCCTCCGCCGTAGAGCCAGATGTCTCGGCCAGGTTGCGCACGCAGCTCTCTCACTCGCGCCTCAAGGCCTTCGCTCACGATCTCGACATCAGGATGATCCTCAGGCCGAAGTGACCGGGAGGCGACAATCACTTGCTTTCCGTGAAAGGCTTCACCGGCTGCATGCGCAATCTCGTATGTGCGCCGCCCCATCAGCAACGTATCGAACTGCGCAAACAATGCCTCAAAGTCAAAGGAAGGTTCCGGTATAATCCAGTCGAACTCATCGTTCGGTCCTGCAATGTAGCCATCCAGGCTGCATGCGACCTGATATCGCACCCGCCTCACCCAATGATCACCTCCATCGCGTAGCGCTTATGCGCTGAAGGCGAAGGGCTACAGCCACTCCGCCGCCAGCCTGAGATACTCCTCGGCATTCTTCTTGGTGTTTTCGATCTCTTCCGGCTTCACAGGCCGCTTCACCTGGCCGGGCACACCCACAACAAGGCTGCCCGGAGGCACCTTGGTGCCCGGCGACACGACGGCCCCGGCGCCGATGATGGAGTTTTCTCCCACCACCACGCCATCCAGGATCACCGCACCCATGCCGATCAGCACATTGTCCTCAATGGTGCAGCCATGCACGGTGGCGTTGTGGCCAATTGTGACGCCCCGCCCGATGATCGTGGGCAGGTTATGGTTCACATGGAGCACCGCGCCGTCCTGCACGTTGCTGATTTCGCCGATGATCACCGGCGCAATGTCGCCGCGGATCGTGGCGTTTGGCCACACGTTAACGCCGCAGGCCAGCCGCACATCACCCATGATCACGGCGGAGGGATGGATCTTTGCTGGATTGCCCATTGGTTTCACTCTCCTGCGCGCAGCTTTATATGGTCCGGATCACAGCAGGGTCAATGCCCTTGAGATCAGGGGAGCCGGTGAAGGCCATCACGCCAGCAAGCTCCGCCGTGGCCGCCTCGATCCTGGCATGCACGGCCTCCGCCCCACCGGCGGTGAGCGGCTCCATCAATGACCGGCCGAAGCACACAGCCGTGGCGCCCAGCGCCAGCGCCTTGAAGGCGTCCATACCGGTGGCAAGGCCGCAATCCACAAAGATCGGGATGCGCCCGGCCACTGCTTTGGCAATCTCCGGCAGGATCATCAGCGGCGGCACCGCGAAATCCTGAATGCCATGGTGGTGAGACACCAGAATGCCCGCCACGCCGGCCTCCACGCACTTCAGCGCGTCCTGCACGCTCAGCACACCCTTGATGAAAAAGGGCAGCTTCGTGGCCTTCACAAAGCTTCTGATCTCCTCCAGCGACTTGGGCTTCATGGGCAGGCCAAGCACGTTGTCATACTGGCCCTTGCGGTTGAAGCTGTGGTCCACGTCCATACCCACGGCAAAGCAGCCGCAGCGCTCGGCATGGGCGATCTTCTGGAAGACCACGGCGTTGTCCGCATGGGGCTTGATGATCTTCACGGTGCGGGCTCCGGTGGCGGTGATCGCCTCCAACTCCGCGTCCTCACCCATGCCGGCCCACATCACGGCGTTGGCGGCGCGGGCACCCTTTGCCATTTCCACCATGCCGTTGGGATAGTGGTTGTGCAGATGGGAAAGCGCCGCCGTCATAATCGGTGTGGAAAAGGTCTCGCCAAAAAGCTTGAGCTCGGTGTTTGGCAGCACGCCGTCGATGTGGCGGAACTCGATCAACAGCGAGTCGATATAGCTCCGGGTAATCTGGTTGGAATCGCCTGCTCTGGTGCCTTGCGCCATGTTGCCCCTCCTGATTGATGATGCTGCTATTCCTGCCCGGTGGCAAAAAGCCACGCCGCGCACTCCACGCGCTTGCGTTCCATTTCGCACTCCAGGTCATAAGGCTTGTTGATGTCGCCGTTTTTGTGCCAGGCGTTGGCCGCGCAGCCGCCGCCGCACCACATCTTGGCCCAGCAGTCCTGGCATTTGGCAAGCTCCCGCGCCGGGTTGCGGTGGAATGGCCTGCGCTTTTCATCGTCGAGCATGCCGGTCATCACATTGCCCAGCAGGAAGTCAGTCTCACCCACAAACTGGTGGCAGGGGTAGATGTCTCCCTGCGGCGTGATTGCCACATACTCGCTTCCGGCCCCGCAGCCGGAAAGGCGCTTATAGACGCAGGGGCCGCCGCCGAACTCCACATTGAAGTGAAAGAATGTGGGCATTTCGCCCTTCTCCCGGAGCTCTTTGAGCGCTCCGGCCAGCCGTTCATACTCGGCAAGGATGGCGTCCACATGCTCCCGGCGCAGCGCCAGCGGAGACTTATCCTCCAGCACCGCCGGCTCCACCGACACGCTGCCAAAGCCCTGGCGGGCCAGATAAAGCACATCCTCGGCAAAATCCAGGTTGCGGTTGGTGAAGGTGCCGCGCACATAATAGCTTTTGCCGCCGCGCCCGGCCACAAACCGCTTTGCGTTGGCGAGGATCGTGCTGTGGGAGCCGCCGCCGGTCACGGTCTTGCGCAGTGCGTCATGCACCTCGGGCCGGCCGTCAATGCTGATCACCACGTTGTGCATTTCCTCGTGAAGGAAAGCCGCCACCTCGTCGGTCAGGCCCATACCGTTGGTGGTGAGCGTGAAGCGGATGCGCTTGTTGTGCTTCTTCTCCAGCTCGCGGCCATAGGCCACCGTCTGCTTTACCATCTCGAAATTCATCAGCGGCTCCCCGCCGAAGAAGTCCACCTCCAGCACATTGCGGCTGCCGGACTTCGCCATCAGGAAATCCAGCGCCGCCCGGCCCACCTCCGGGCTCATGAGCGACCGCCCGCCGTGGAAGCTGCCGGTGGCGGCGAAGCAATAGCTGCACCTGAGGTCGCAGTCGTGGGCGGCATGCAGGCACAGGGCCTTGATTTCCCCGGCAATGTGCTTCTCTTCGAGCTCCGGGGCTTCGGTGAAAAGCTGACCGGCTTCCATCAGCCCGCCGATCTCCTCAAAGAGCTCCGCGGCTTCGGTTTGGCCGATCTTGCCGGCCATCACCGCAACGGCCTTCTCCTTGGCCATGCCGCCGGCCAGCAGGCCGATGGCCTGATAAGCCACCTCATCCAGCAGGTGCACGGCGCCGCTGTATTCATCCAGGGCGATGTATTGCCCTTTGTATTCAAACGTATGTACCAAATTCTCTCTCCATCTCAAGGTGGTCAGCTCAACGCAACAGGGGCGGAGTTCACCCCGCCCCTTTGTTTGCTGTCAATAAGGATGTTTTCATCCGCAATCCCCCAACTGGCCCGGGGCTTGGGGGCAACCCCATGCATTCCCCTCCTTCCCCGATTCCGGGGGAGGGGCAGGCAGCGAGGGTCTTACTTCTTCTCGCAGGTCTGGTTGCCCACCGTGCAGGACGTTTTGCAGGCAGACTGGCAGCTGGCCTGGCACTGGCCGCAGCCACGGCCGGCGGTGTCTTTCAGGCAGCCCTGGGCCACGGTCTTTATATGCTTCATATGATCCCTCCGACGTTTCTTTTTGAATATTATACTTGATTGCGGCTGCACTGGCAAGGGCGGATGGCCCCTGCCGCCGGTGCAGGCCTGCGCTCACTGTGAGGCAGACGGCTCCCCGGCGGCGCATTCGGCGGCTTCTGCCTTGCGGCTGGCCGAGGCGTCGGCAGCCTGCCGCCGGGCGACCCACCAGATGCCGGCAAGCACAAGCACAGCTCCGGCAATCTGCAGCGGCAGCAGTGTTTCGCGGCCGATCAACACGCCGGCAAACACAGTGATGATCGGCGTGAGGTTGATGAACGTGCCCACGGTACTGGATGGCAGCCGTGACAGCGCGTAGTTCAGCCCGAAAAAGGCCACCACCGACGACAGCACGCCCAGATAGGCCACATCCATCAGCACGGTGGTGTTGGCAAAGCCGCTGAGATAAGTACCGATGCCACCCTTGTGCAGCGCGATGCCGGCAATGTTGAACACGATCGCACCCACCCACATCATCACAAAGGTGGTCTCAATGGGCGAGCACTGCCGCGACACCATGCGGGAAAGCGGGTTATAGATGCCTGCCGCAACCACCGCGCCCAGCAGCGCCAGCGTGCCCGTGAGCTGGCTGCCGCCGGCGTCCAGCCCCTTGGCAAGCACGATCAGCACCACACCGGCCACACTGATGGCGATGGCCGCCCAGCTCAGCGCCGACAGGCGCTCCTTCAGCATGACCACCGAGCACACCGTGATGGCCAGCGGCACAAGCGCAATGAGGATGCCGGACTCGGTGGTGGTGGTGAGCTTCACGCCGATTGTCTCACCCACGAAATAGAGCACCGGCTGCAGGAGCGCAACCAGCAGCAGACCCTTCATCTTCTGCGCGGTGAGCCTGAGCTTCACGAGGCCCGTTGCGGCAAGCACCGTGAGGAAGCCGGCAGCCACAAGAAAGCGGTAGCCCAGCAGTTGAAAGGTTTCCAGGTGACCAAGAGCGTTTTTGGTAAACAGGAACGAGAACCCCCACGTGACGGCGGCCACCACCGCCGCCAGGATGGGCATGGCTTTCTTTTGTGCAGACATCATATGCCTTCCCCAAGTAAAACTTGGGAGAATTATACCAGATTTTAGCGCGTTACAATAGCATCAATCCGTCACTGAACCTTATACCACTGGTTGATGCGGGCATAAGCGTCGTCTTCCCTGGCTCCGGCCACGGTCCCTGTTAAACTTTTGAGATCATTTGAGGTAAGCAGCGTGTGGTTGCGGAAATATAGGCACAGGATCGGCAGGTCTTCAATGATCTTGTTTTGCAGCACGCCGATTTTCACCTTCAGCGAGGCGCTGTCCGGAGAGTTCAGCACATCGGCAAGCAGGGTGTCCATATCGCTTGTGGCGCTGCCGCCCACATCCAGCTCCCCGTCGGAGCCTAGCAGCGCCCGATAATCCGGCACAGGCGACAGATAGGTGCCGCAGAGCGCCAGGTCAAACCGCTTCTCCTTGATCATCTTGTCATAATCAGTCCACGCGACCGATTTCACTTCGGTGCGGATGCCGGCTTTGCCCAGTTGGCTGGCGATCAGCAAGGCGGCGTCGTTGCGGATCGTGTTGGTTTCGTCGCGATTGGTCAGCAGCGTGAAAGTGAGATCACGCCGCACACCGTCGGGGCTGGTGTCCCAATAGCCGTCTTTGCCGGCTTCGCCCTTCGCGTCATAGTTATCCTGCCACCCGGCCAGCATGATGAGCCGCCGGGCTTCCGTCACATCGCAGGTGTATTTGAGCACCTTGCCGTCATAAAGCCAGCTGTCCGGCGGCACCGGCGTGTCGGTCACGATGGCGTGGTTGACATAGGTGTATGACACGATCTCCAGCCGGTCAATGGCATAAGCAATCGCCTGGCGCACCGGCTTTTCCTGCAGGTCCGGGGAGCCGAAGTTGAACGCAAGATACTCAAAGTAGCGGGTGGGGTATTCATACACGTTGGCGTCGCCGCTCTCGCGATACTGCGACACGGTGAGGTCATCGGTCTGCACGGCGTCCAGCTGGCTTCCCAGCACCAGCGTGGATACGGCGGTGGCGTTGTCCGGATATACCACAGCCTTCACCGTGGTGATATAGGGAGCTTTCTTCCACCAATCGGTATTGACCTCCATCGTGATCTCCGCTGCCGATTGCGCCTGCACGCGGTAAGGGCCGGTGCCGATGGGCAGATCCGGCGCGCTGCCGCCCTCATAGCCGGCCCCAGCCGGAATGATCGGGAAGTTGAGCGCCTGAAGCGCGCCATAGAATGGCCTTTTCAGCTCCACCTCCACGGTGTTGCCGTCGCCGGCCTTGCAGCTCTTCACATAGTCGGTCACGAAGCTCCAATACTTGTCGTCGCCCAGGTCCTTGAGCTGTTGAAACGTGAACTCCACATCGGCGGCAGTCAGCTCCCGGCCAAGGCGCTGCCACTTCACCCCTGTGCGCAGCGTGAACGTCCAGGTGAGGTCGTCTTTGCCTTGCTCCCAGGTTTCGGCAAGGCAGGGAGCCGGCGCTCCGGAGTCATCGGTATCCAGCAGGCTCTCAAACACAAGGTGGTAAAGGCTGCTCATCTCTCTGGTCGTCACCAGCAGAGGGTTGGCAAATGCCGATCCTTCCGGCACGGCGATTGTCATTGTGCCGCCCGGCTGGGGCGCCGGCTCGGTCGCCGCCGCAGTGGGCACGGGGGTTGCCGTGGCGGTGGGATCGAGACCTCCCCGGTTGCACCCGGCCATCGTGGCCGCCAGCATCAGCGCGGCCAACACCCCGCCGATCCTACGGATTATGGTAAAGCTTTTGATATTTCTCATATGCGTCCATGACCTTCCTGACAAATTCCCTGGTCTCCGGATAGGGGATGCCCGATCCGCCCTCCGTCATCCGGCCTTCGTCCACCCATTGCCTGACCTTGTTGTCACCGGCGTTGTAGGCGGCGAGCATCAGGGTTTTGTCTCCATCAAACTGTCTTGATAGATAATCCACATACCAGCAGCCCAGCCGGATGTTGGCCGGGCCGTTTTTGAGGTCGCTTTCCTTAAACTCCCAGCCGTTTTTCTCCGCGATCCATTGGCCTGTGCCCGGCATAATCTGCATGAGACCGGTGGCCCCCACGCTGGAAACAACCTGCGGCCGCCAGCTGCTCTCCGTGCGGATGATTGCCGCGATGAACAAAGGATCCTGGCCATACAGCGCAGCGTTGGCGCGGATATCCTCCTGGTATTTGTAGGGATAGGCGCGATACAGTGACCACAGCGAGCCCAGCGCCACGGCCAGACCCACCAGCAGCACGCAGACCAGGATGGCCACAACTGCCCTTTTTTTCGTTCCCTTCCGCTTTGCCATCGGCCGACTGTTCAGTCCCCTTCCCTCAGTTCGTCATACAGTGCCTTCAGATATCGGCGGGTGTCTTCCACTGGCCCGCTGGTGTCAATTACCCGCTGGGCACGGGCCCTGCGCTCGCGGTCGGGCATCTGGGCTTCCACCATCCGCTCGGCGTCCTCGCGGCTGACGCCGCGCTCCATCACCCGGCGCACCTGCTCATCCACGCCGCAGGAGGTCACCCAAACCTCGTCGGCAGCCTTATCGGCACCGCTTTCAAACAGCAGCGCCGCGTCCAGCACCACCACTGCCTCGCCTTCCCTGTGGCAGCGGTCCAGAAACCGCGCCATGTCGTCCAGGATCGCCGGGTGAAGCAGTGCATTCAGTTTTTCTCTGGCCGCTTCGTCGCTGAAGATTGTGTCGGCCATCTTTTTGCGCAGCAGGTTGCCGGCGCTGTCAAAATATGTGGCGCCAAACTCCCGCCGGATGGCCTTCCAACCCTCCTGGCCCTGCTGCACCACGGTGCGGGCCGCCCGGTCGGCATCCCACACGGCGGCGCCAAGCTCTATCAGATACGACGAAGCCGTCGATTTCCCGGTTCCAATGCCACCGGTCAGGCCGATGATGCGCATAACTCCCTCCGCCTGCTCCGCAGGCACCTCCCTCATTTACCCCCACCGCCTTCAGCGGTGTCACCCCTATGAGGGGTGATTTAGTGGGAGGCATGTTGTTTTTTATTCGTATTTTAGGGCAGGTGATTCCGCTCCTACCGAGAGCCCTCCCTACCCCCTTTGTTTTTGCCGAAGGCAAAAATTTAAGGGGGGATGTCGCCCGCAGGCGACAGGGGTGATTTCCAGTGGGCCGGGCAGAGCCCGGCCCCTACACTACCATCGCATTCAATCTTTATCGCCACTACTGACTACTGACTACTGACTACTGACTACTGACTACTGACTACTTCGCCTCATACCAGCTATACCCGATGGACACATCGGCCTTCAGCGGCACGCTGAGCCGGGCCACGCTTTCCATGCATTCCTCAAGCAGCGCTTTCACCGCTTCCGCTTCCTCCTTCGGGCAGTCTACGATCAGTTCGTCGTGCACCTGCAGGATCAGCCTGGCCTGAAAGCCGCGCTTTTCCAGCTCGTCGTGGGTCTTGATCATCGCCAGCTTGATGATATCGGCGGCGGTGCCCTGGATGGGTGCGTTCATCGCGACGCGCTCGCCGAAGGAGCGCATTGTATAGTTGGGGCTTTTCAGCTCCGGCATGGGCCGGCGGCGGCCAAAGAGCGTGGAGACATAGCCGGCTTCTTTGCCGTTTTTCACCGACTCCTCCATATAGGCCTTTACGCCGGAATAGGTGGAGAGGTAGCGCTCGATATACTCCTTGGCCTGATAGCGGGGGATGCCCAGCTGCCGCCCCAGCCCGAAATCGCTGATGCCATACACAATGCCGAAGTTGACGGCCTTGGCTGAGCTACGCATCTGGTCGGTCACTTCCGCCGGGGCCACGCCAAACACCTGCGCGGCGGTCTGCCGGTGGAAATCAGCGCCGGAGTGGAATGCTTCCTGCATCTTGATGTCGCCGGCGATGTGGGCCAGCACCCGCAGCTCGATCTGCGAATAGTCTCCGTCCACCAGCACCCGGTCGGGGCTCCCCGCGATGAAGGCCTTGCGGATGGGCCGGCCCAGGTCCATCCGCACGGGGATGTTTTGCAAATTGGGGTCCGAGCTCGAAATCCGGCCTGTGCTGGTCACGGTCTGGTGCAGCGTGGTGTGCACCCGGCCGGAGCCCCGCACCAGCGGGATCAGCGCGTCCACATAAGTGCTTTTGAGCTTGCTGATCTGCCGGTACTCCATGATGGCCGGCACGATCTCGTGCTGGTCCGCCAGCTGCTCCAGCACCTCCGCGTCGGTGGACCAGCCGGTCTTGGTCTTCCTTCCGGCGGGCATGCCCAGCCGCTCAAACAGAATTTCCCCCAGCTGCCGGGGGGAGTTGATGTTGAAGGGGCTGCCGGCCAGCTCGTGGATGCGGGCGGTGAGCTCATTGAGCTTGACCTCAAACTCCGCGCCAAGCTGGCACAATACGGCGCTGTCCAGATGGAAGCCTTCGGCCTCCATGTCAGCCAGCACCCGCACAAGGGGCAGCTCGATCTTGTTATAAAGCTCATCCATCTGCTGCTGGCGAAGCATCTGCGCCTGCTTTTCCGCCAGGTTCAGCATTGCCGAAGCCGGGGCTCCGGCAGGCGCGGCGCCCAGCGTTTTTTCACACAGGGCTGTAAACTCATATTTGCCGGCCAGCGGGTTGAGAAGATAGCCGGCGATCATTGTGTCAAAGGCAATGGTCCTGATCTCAATGCTGTAGCTGCGCATCTGCCTGATCCAGCTTTTGCCGTCGTGCAGGATCAGCGAGCCGCACTCCATTAAAGGCCGCAACGCCTTGAACGCGTCGTCGGGCTGCAGGCCGGGGCCGATCAGGTCGCGCATCAGCGGCACGGCATACTCCGTTTTGCCATCGGATAGGTGCAGGCCCTCGCCAATCCACAGCGCGGCCTGTGGTGCGCCAGCCAGCCTGCACGCAAGCGCCTCCAGCGCCTCGACGGTTTCCACCGGCTCCACCGGCACCTCGGCCAGCCTGGCCTGCTGCTCGGCCGCGCCGCTGGCAGCCTTGAGGCGGCCCAGAATCTGCCGCATCTGCAGCTCTTCCAGCGCCTCGAAGGCGTCGGTCTCCTGCCAGGGCTTCAGTGTCATCGTATGGAAATCGCGGTCCAGCGGGGCGTCACGGCGGATCGTGGCCAACTCTTTGGAAAAGCGGGCAAGCTCCGCGTGCTCGCGCACCTTTTCGCCCAGCTTGCCCTTGATCTCCGGCCCGTGGGCGATCACTTCCTCCACGCTGCCGTATTGGTGCATCAGGTTCAGCGCCGTCTTCTCCCCCACGCCGGGGATGCCGGGGATGTTGTCTGATGAATCGCCCATGAGCCCCTTCAGATCGGGGATCTGGTCGGGCCGCAGGCCATAGACCTCATTGAGGTGTTGCGGTGTGAATTCTTCCGTCTCTGAAACACCCTTCTTGGTGAGCACGACCAGCGTCTTTTCATCAACCAGCTGCAGGGAATCGCGGTCGCCGGTGATCAGCACGGCCTGCACGCCGGCCTCCTGCGCCTTGCAGGCCAGCGTGCCCAAAAAGTCGTCGGCCTCAAAGCCGTCGGCATCCACACGGGCGATGCCCATGCTGTCCAGCAGCTCCCGCAGCATCGGCAGCTGGGGCCGCAGGTCTTCGGGCATCGGTTTCCTGCCAGCCTTGTAGTCGGCGTATTGCTCATGGCGGAATGTGGGGCCTTTTTTATCAAACGCAACGCAAAGATACTGGGGCTTATAATCGTCCAGCGCCTTTAAAAGCATATTCACAAAGCCGAACACGGCGTTGGTGGGTCTGCCGTCTTTGGCGGTCATCGGCGGCATCGCGTAAAATGCCCTATGGATCAGGCTGTTGCCGTCGATGACGACCAGGCGCTCCTGCATGGTTCCTCCTGCTGGCGCGAGAAAATGGCAGAAAAGCGCCAGTATTACCGGATAATCGTATCATAACCAGGGGTAAAAGGCAAACCGGCGGGGGCAGGAAAGAATGACCAAACTGTAAACAAATCATGCCTAATATGTGAGCCAGATGATATTACAGCAGAGCCATGCTATGTTCAGAAAAACGATCAGGAGGCTCCATGGAAACCTCAATCGGCTGCTCGGTTATACTCTATACCTAACCTCACTGCTCCTGGCAGCAGCAACCTCCGGTCACATCCGCCACCATCGGCACATGGGGCACGCCCTCATCATCATACTCCGGGCCGCAGACAGTGAAGCCCAGGCTGCGGTAAAAGCCCAATGCCTGCACCTGCGCCCCCACATGCACCTGGCCGGCGCCCAGCGCATTTGCCTTCTGCATCAGCAGCCGCATCGCCACCGCGCCGACGCCGCGGCCGCGGTGGGCTTTGCGCACAGCCACCCGGCCGATGTGCCACAGGCCATTCTTCTGATAAAGCCGGGCCGTGGCGGCGGGCTGACCGCTATCTGTCACCAGCACATGCAACGCTGACTTGTCGATCTCGTCAAACTCGGTTTCGGCGGCAAAGCCCTGCTCGGCCACAAAGACTTCCCGGCGGATGGCGAACACCTCAGAAGTGTCCCCGATGCCGGGGATGAATTTCCCTTGGATCATAGTTATCCCTCCGAGGATACAGTTTACTAAAAGTTGGAGCGAAAAGGAATGGGAAGCAATGGTTCATTCTCAATTGCCCATTGTGTTATAATAAAAGGCGGAGGAGTTGCCATGATTTCAAAAGAACTGATCGACAGGATCAATGAGCTCGCCAAAAAGAGCCGCGAAGAAGGCCTGACCGAGTGCGAAGCCGCCGAGCAAAAAGAACTGCGGGGCCAGTATCTGGCGTCGTTTCGCCAGCGGGTTGTGGATGTGCTGGACAACACCTGGGTCGAGACACCGGACGGCAAGCGCACCAAGCTCGAAAAGGGGCCCGATCGGCCAAAGAACTGAAAAGATACTTCAAACCCGCGCCTGTCCGGCGCGGGTTTTGCTTTGGTTAGTCCAGCTTGTCCAGCTCGTCGATGATTGAGTTGGCGTCTTCGATGGCCTTGTCCAGCTCCTTTAGGGCCTCGTTCAGGTCGTCAATGGCCTGCTGGCTGTCAGCCTCCAGGTCCGGCGTGGCGGAGGGCACAAGGGTGGCTGCGGGCGAAGCGGTTTCCGGCGCGCCTGTTTGAGAAGTGCTGCCGGGCGCGGTGCTCTCCGCCACTTCACTGCCAGTGGGGGCGACGGTGGCCGCCGGGCTGCCGGTCACGGTCGATCCGCCGCCGGCGGGCCGTTCTTCCACGCAACCGGCCAGAAACGCCGCGGACAGCAAAACAGCTATGATCAACAAAGTATGTCTCTTCAATCAAATCACCATCCTCAGGATGATGAAAGTTTATCCCGAATGCATGGCAGATGGCAAGCAGGTGGGAAACATTGCCGAAATCCTGCCGCAGATCAGAAAGCCCCGGTTCCGCAAGGGAACCGGGGCCAGCTTTCTACAAAGGCATGCGGAGGAGGTTATTCCTCCTCATCCTCGCAGTCGCAATCGTCTTCGCAGCCACAGCCACAGCCGCAGCCACAGCCATCGTCGCAGTCATCACAATCGCAGCAGTCGCCCAGCAGGTCGTCCATCAGCTCGTCGATCTTGTCGTCGTCGTCTTCCGGCGCCGCCACATCGTCCACCAGATACCAGCTTTCCATGTGGTCCAGCTCCTCGCCGGGCTCCACCTTCAGCATCGGGGAGAGAGACTCCATCTCCAGCATGAAGTCGGTGGTGTAGGTCTCATAGGAAGCGCCGCTGTCCGGATAGGTCATATCCAGCTCATGCATGAACTGCTTGATGAACACCTGGTTGTGGTTGAAATAGGCGGCCCAGCCGAACTCGTTGTTGGTGCCGAACTTGAACGGCGGCGCGCAGTTGGGATCCTGCTTGACGGTGATGTAGCGCTCGCCCCACCACACGCGGTGGTCGTTCATCTTCGTATAGGGCCACAGGGCCAGCACGCGATTGTTGAGCATCTCGTTTTTACGCAGCGTCATCGGCACAACTTCCTTGCCGCCGGGGGCCATCACGGACAGCGCCCACACGGAGAGCTCCACCGGCCAGGCGCCTTCGTTGCGCACGCGGTGGATGATGTTCACCTCGCTGGTCTCGTCATCCAGCATGATGTCCATTTCCTTGGCCATGTGGGCCCAGGGCTCGGTGGGCTGGATCGTGCGGATGCCGCCCTCGATGCGCTCCCACTGCACCGGGCCGTTGTCCGGCTCATAGGTGCGGGCTTCATGCTCCGGGCTGTGCCACAGGCGGTGGCCGCCCAAAATCTTCCAGCCCCTGTTGCCCACGTTGTCTGGTGCTTCACAAAACATGTTTTCCCGGTCGGTGAAGCCGTAGCGGATGATGCGCGGGCCCACGTCCACGGTGACAACAACGTCTACCAGGCCGTTGGTGAGCTTCACGCAGCGGCCAAAGGCGCCGTATTGGATCTCGCTGATCTGTATAGCCATGATAATACCTCCATAGGTTTATGGGAAAATTGTAACAGCACTGCCAGGGATAGGCAATAGCCGCTGTGTGAAATTACTGCTAATTCCGCCCTTTACGGCATATCATGCCCGGTGGGCATGCAGGTATTCCAAACAGTCGCCGGGAAATCGCTCAAAGCTCACAGCGGACAGAGCAGGCCCAGGTGCGGACGCGCTCTGCGGCGCCTTGCGGCTGGTCAGGCAAATAGACATCAGCAATCGTCTTTGACCATTGCTTCATCACCGCCTGCGAACCATCGGCATCGTGCTGCAGCACACGTTTATTTCCTTCTGCCAGCGTTGAAACCCGCCTTCTGATCTCCTGGATGGATAACCCGTTATCAATATGCTGCTGAAACACCTTCCGCAGACCTTCCATGGCCTTCGGCTCAAACCTGGCTGGGTGCTGCAGGTTGTAGGTGGCAACGGTTTTGAAATGCTCTGCCAAGAGATCCGGGTCGTTGTATTCCCAGGAAATGATCGTTCCAAGCATGCCCCAGCAATCCAGGCTGTTGACCTGTGGGGCGCCGCACTCGGGGCAGTGGTGCATGACTTTCTCCATTATAAATCTCCAAAAGCAATTCTGATTCCTATTAACGATCAGTGTAACTTCTGTCTTAAAGTCTGCAAATCAACCAGAACAAACACCCCCGCTTGTATTCCCCGCACCCACGCGCTACAATACCAATGAAAGAGGTGATATCGATGGACGAACGGGAACGCGACTCCGTGGTGTTTGAGACAGAGGACGGCACGGAGATGGAATTCAGCGTGATCCACGAGTTCTACTACGACGGCGGCATGTATGCCGTGCTGCAGCGCGACGGCTCCGCCGGCGACACCTTGATCGCCGAGGTTGTGGACCCGATGGGCCCGGACGAGGAATTCCTCCCTCTGCCAATGGACAGGCAGCAAACACTGCTGGATTTCCTCAGCCGGGGCGGCGCCGGAGACGACTGAAAAGGAAAACCCCCGCGATTGCGGGGGTTTTTGTTACCTTGTGATTCTTTCCTTGACCTTGGCCGCCTTGCCCACGCGGTCGCGCAGGTAATACAGCTTGGCCTTTCTGACCTTGCCGCGGCGAAGCACCTGGATGCTATCCAGCCTGGGTGAATGAAGGGGGAAAACCCTTTCCACGCCGATGCCATAGGAAACACGGCGCACGGTGAACGTTTCGTTCACAGAGCCGCCCTTGCGCGCGATGACCACGCCTTCAAAGGCCTGAATGCGCTCGCGGGTGCCTTCGACGACCTTCACGTTCACACGGACCGTGTCGCCGGGGCGGAAGTCGGGGATATCGGAGCGAAGCTGCTCCTGCTCCAACACTTTGATGTCCAGCATAATTTAGTTCCTCCTTCCCGAGAAGACGTTCTTGCCGGTAAACACGCTCCGCACAGGGCGAAGATCGTTTGGCGCATTGCGCGCCGAGGCAGCGGACCGTCCTGGTGAATACAGCAGGAGATATTATAGCAAGATCAGGCGGATCATGCAAGAATAAAATACAGAGTGTGCGACGAGGGATCGATTGCAGCCCTGGCGCCGGACATAACACTCCATTCCATCATGGGGCAGCAAAAAAAGCACCTCTTCAGAGGTGCTTTCATTGCTGTTTGTTGATCGCGGTCAGTCAATCTCCAGCACGGCCTTGGCCGCAGATATGGCCTGGGCGAGCTGGTCACCTCCCTGGGCAGGGAACGCAAGCATCATGCCGGCAGGATTGAACGCCTTGGTGAGGCTTTTATAGCCATCCAGCGGAATGCCGTAGAGTTTCTCCGGCCCGGCAACACCCTTCTTGTCAACGGCTGAGGCCCGACCGGCGGAAAGATCAACACCCTCCGGCAGATTGAGCTGTGCAACCACCTCGTCAACCGGGGCGAGCGCACCCTGCCTGGCAAGGATCGAGAAGACATCGTCGGTAACCATGATCATGCCGGACTTGTAGTTGGGCATCCGGGCAGCCAGTATCGCTGCGATATCGCTCTCGCGGCCCAGCTGGTATTGCAGGCAATGCACGCCGGAGACCTCCGGCTCAAAGCGCACCTCTTTCTGAATGGCATCCTTCCAGGTGAACGCTTCGTGCCTGTCTATGTATTGGGTGGCAATGTAGAACCCGAAGCTGCCCTCGCCGGCGTTCATGCTTTCCAGGTTCAGGTCCGTCATCGAAAGGAGCCTGTCCACCACAAGCTTCGTATTTGCAGGATTCCTTTCATAGAAGGACGGGAACGCCAGAATCATGCCTTCGGGGTTGAAATAAGCCTGAAGGCCCTTGAAGCTGTCCAACGGGATGCCGCAGATGTGCTGCTCGCCGGGGGTGTCTTCGTCAGGCTTGACGATCACACGGGCGGCGGAAGCGTTGAAATCGGAAGGAAGGCCGTAATCGGCAAACTTATCCTCCAGAGCGAGGAAAGTGCCGCTCTCGGCATACCCTTTGTAAACATCCGCCGGAAGAATCCACGCATCGCCTTCCTGGGCGGTGATGCGGGCGGCCAGCACCTGATAGGTGGTGCTCTCCTGGCCCTCCATGAGCGGCATCACAATCAGATTGACTTCCTTTTGATCCATCGGCAGCGCGCACAGCAACTCCGCCTCCAACGCCTGAAGCCTGTTGGAGTCGTATGCCTTGCTGAGCATCATCACATCCACCTTGCGGTCATTCGGCGTTTTGGGCGTCGTGCCGGTGAGCAGCAGGTTGGTGCCCACCAGCGCGCAAAGCAGCACAATCAGATAGTGGAAGCGGTAGTAATGCCAGTGCTTCGACAAACGCTTTTTGGTAATTCTCGTATCAAACATCGCATCGCCCCCCTTTCAGGCGGCACATTGGGTTATTCTTCCTCCTGCTCCGCAGCGCCCGCCACGCGGGGCTTCATCGTGGGGAACAGCAGCACGTCGCGGATGGACGCCGAATCGGTAAAGAGCATCACCATGCGGTCAATGCCCAGGCCCATGCCGCCGGTGGGAGGCATGCCGTACTCCATGGCGGTGAGGAAGTCCTCATCCACCTGGAACTCGCCTTCACCATGCTTGATCTTTGCCTGCTCCACGAAGCGCTCGCGCTGGTCGATGGGGTCGTTCAGCTCCGTGAAAGCGTTGCCCATCTCGCGGCCGTAAATGAAAACCTCAAACCGCTCGGTCAGGCGGCTGTCATAAGGCGTGCGCTTGGCCAGAGGCGAAATCTCCACCGGGTAATCGCAGATGAACGTGGGCTGGATCAGGTTTTCCTCCACCTTCTCCTCAAAGAGAAGGTTCAGCACCTCGCCCCGGCTCATCTTCCTGTCGCCCAGGTCGATGCCGCAGGAGAGGGCCGCCTGCCGGGCCTGCTCGTCGGTTTCAATCTTGTTGAAATCCACACCGGAGTATTGGCGCACGGCGTCGGTCATCGTGAGCCTCTTCCACGGCGGGGCAAGGTCAATCTCCGTGCCCTGATAGGAGATTTTATAGCCGCCGTTGAGCTCGCGGGCAATCGTGGTATAGAGCTCCTCGGCCAGCGCCATCATGCCGTTGTAGTCGGTATAGGCCTCATACATTTCCAGCATTGTGAACTCGGGATTGTGCTTGACCGACATCCCCTCGTTGCGGAAGATGCGGCCGATTTCAAACACACGCTCAAAACCGCCCACCAGCAGGCGCTTCAGATAAAGCTCCAGCTCCACGCGCAGCACCATGTCGATGTCCAGCGTGTTGTGATGGGTGTAGAAGGGCCGGGCGGCGGCATTGGTGGCGTGGTTGTGCAGCACCGGTGTTTCCACTTCCAGATAACCCTTGCCGGTCATCACACGGCGCACCGCGGAAAGGATCTGCGACCGGGCCCGGAAAGCCTGGCGCACCTCAGGGTTCACAATCAGATCCACATACCGCTGCCGGTAGCGCAGATCCGGATCCTTCAGACCGTGCCATTTCTCCGGCAGCGGCAGCAAAGATTTGCACAGCAATGTGACCGAGGCCGCGTGCACCGAAGTTTCACCGGTGCGAGTTTTAAACACGGAACCGGCCACACCCACGATGTCGCCGATGTCGGTCTTCTTGAAGTCCTCATAGGCTTCCTCGCCCACGTCTTCACGCTTGACGTAGATCTGGATGGTGCCTTCCCCATCCAGCACGTTGGCGAAGCTTGCCTTGCCCATGATCCGCTTGGAGACCAGGCGCCCGGCAATGGACACCGTTTTGCCCTCAAGCGCCTCAAATCCGGCCAGGATCTGGCCGGATGAGTGAGACCTGTCAAATGTGACGATTTTGTAGGGATCCCGCCCGGCGGCCCTCAATGAGTCCAGCTTGTCTCTGCGCACCTGCAAAAGATCAGCCGGTGAGCCGCTTTCCCCGCGAAGGGTTTCATCCGATGTTTGCATATATACCTACCCGTTGATTGAAATGATCTCCAGCTGGCGTTTGCCGCCCGGCACGTCCACTTCCACCACGTCGCCGATGTGCTTGCCCATCAGCGCCGCGCCGATGGGCGACTCATTGGAAATGCGGCCCTTGAAGGGGTCGGCCTCATCGGAGCCGACAATGGCATAGCTCAGATCCGCGCCGGTGGCCTTGTTTTTCAGCTTCACAACGCACCCCACGGTCACCATGTTGCCGACAACATCTTCATCGCTGATGACTTCGGCGTGGCGCAGCGTATGCTCAATGGATGCGATCTCGCCCTCCACGAAAGCCTGCTCATTCTTCGCGTCATCATATTCACTGTTTTCTGAAAGATCGCCCAAAGCAATAGCTTCCCGAATCCGGTCAGCGACTTCCTGCCGCCTGGTCGTCTTCAGGTGCTCCAGCTTTTCTTCCAGTTTTGTCACGCCGTCTTTGGTCAGGTAGATCCTTTTCCCGTTGGCTACTGACATGTGTGAGCTCCTCCCTTACTCGCTGCGGGCAAGATACTCAAAGTATATGTGCCCGTCGCTCTCATATGCCGGTAAAACAATATCCCCCCTGCACGCACCGCGTCCAGGGCGGATTTTCGAATACCGCAATTATAAGGACGCGTGTATGCATTGTCAAGCGATGATTTGGCGCAAAATTCCGGCATTGACAAACACCCCGGCTTTTCAGGAGCGCCGCCGTATCGCGATGTTGAAGGCGGCGAACAATATGATTATAATATTCCTGAGGTGATGTAAAGTTGCCCTATCTGCCATTCTACTTTGATAACACAATGCTGCTATTGATCCCGGGCATCATCCTGGCCACAGTTGCGCAAGCCCGCGTGAGCAGGGCGTTCAACCAATATTCCCAGATCAAGTCCGCCCTTGGGATGACCGGCGCGGCGGCTGCCCGCCGGATGCTGGATGAAAACGGCCTTTCCTCCGTGCAGATCCGCCAGGCCACCGGCCGGCTTTCCGACCATTACGATCCCAGGACGCGCACGCTGAACCTTTCTGAGTCGGTGTATCACAGCCAGTCTCTGGCGGCGCTGGGCGTGGCGGCCCATGAAGTGGGCCACGCGGTGCAGCATAGCGAAAAATACGCGCCGATGGCGCTGCGCAGCGCATTGGTGCCGGCCGCGAACATCGGAAGCTATGCCGCCTGGCCGCTGCTGATACTCGGCCTGATCCTGTCAATCCAGCCGCTTGTATACGCGGGCGTGGCGGTGTTTGGCCTGGCGGTGCTGTTTCAGCTGGTCACGCTGCCGGTGGAGTTCAACGCTTCCCGAAGGGCTCTTGCGATGCTGGAGCGAGGTTATTTGTCCGATGAGGAAATCACAGGCGCCCGCAGGGTGCTGAGCGCCGCGGCGCTCACCTATCTGGCGGCCACGCTGATGGCGATACTCCAGCTTCTGAGGCTGCTGCTATTGGCAAACGGAGGAAGAAGGAGAGACTGATACCTATTTTTTCGATCCATTCATTTGTTTTGAGATTATCGGAAAGCGAGCCCACAGGCTCGCTTTCCGTCTCCCCGGCTTAATCTGTTAAACTTCTCTTTCTGCGCCGGGGGCAGCTGTTCACCACACCCGGCCCATCCTCTTCCAGCATCGCCGGCAGAGCCATCAGGGCCGGGCCAACTGATGCGGTAAATGGCATGCCGCTCTGCGTTACCGAAGCGCCCGCAGCAGCGCCCAGCATGCCCAAAGAGGGGTTATCACAGCGGCCACCGTGATTATGCTCGCAGTCCGAATCGGGGCAGCGCCGCCCATCGGCGCTCATCGCCACTGCGCCGCCTCATAACTGGCACACATGCTTTCATCCTCGGGCTTGCCGGTGTTGCAATTGGTGCATGCAGCCACGCTGATGGCCTGCAGAGCGCAATAATCCTGTGCACCATGGTGTGTGCAGCTCTTCACGTTGCAATGGATCGCCTGCTTGCCGCTGGGGGGATTGTTTTTGTTTTCCTGCTGATACATTGCCAGACCTCCTTCTTTAGTTTCTGAGTTTAGTCTGGCTGTCACACACACAACTATGCGGATCAAAAAAAGGCTGCCGATCCATCGGGCAGCCTTTTTGCATCATTTGTAAGTTTTTTCCAGTGGCTTTGCGCTTCCCTTTTTCTCCGAAACCCTCCGCCAGAACAGCACCAGCGCGCCTGCCACAATCATCGCCATACCCGCCAGCTTGCCGGGCCCAATCGTTTCTCCGAGCACGATCCAGGCAAGCAGAGGCGCAAGGGCGGGCTTGATGAAAAACACCGCGGAAGTTTGAATGGCGCCGGTCTCCCTCATTGCTGAAAGGTAGAAAAAATAGCCCAGGCCCGTCACAAACACGCCGTAGTATGCCACCACCGGCAGCGTGGACCAATCCAGGCCGGCCAGGATGGGCTTGCCAAGGGCCAGCATGAAGGGCAGAAGCAAGGCCACACCGGCAAGAAAGGAGAAGCTGTTGAGGATGAACCCGCCATATCTGGCCACGCGCCTGGTGCCGATCACGCCAAACAACGAAAACACAGCCGCCGCAAGCAGCGTCAGCACCACGCCAAGCGCACCGGCGCCGCCGGTAAAGGGAAACAGCATCGCGCCCACACCCAGCAACCCAAGCGCCAGCGCAGCGGCGGATTGCCAGGTGAACCGCTCTTTCAAAAACAGCACGGCAAACAGCGATGTGAACACGGTGTTCACGCTGAAGATCACCGCCACCACCGACGCATCGGCATACACCAGCGCCATCTGAAACAGCGACATGCTCACCGTCACACCCAGAAAGCCGGTGAGCGTGAAATAGAGCAAGTCATTCCAGCCGAGCTTCAGGCCGCGGCGTTTCAGCTCCGCCAGCGCAAAGGGCAGCAGAAACAGCCCTCCGATGAAAAACCGCAGCAGCACCAGTTGGAACGGGTCCAGCTTGCCCGCCATAAACTTGCTGGCGATTTCCGCCGTACTGAACAAAAACGCCGTGGCCGCAATATACCAATATCCTTTTTTCAAGGGAACCTCCGGCCGATGAAAATACCCGGTTGTATATACTAGCACAGATCACAGGCATTTGGTATGGCGGGCTGCCCAGCGCGGGCACATCCCCGCCATTGCGGCAATAGTATGTATTCATGGATGATATTTTGATCCATCCAAGGAGTGCCACCATGGAGATGGACTATCAAAGAATACTCAACGATATTCGAAGAGGAAGGCTCCCGCACGTGGGAAGCGGCGCCGGGCGGAATGTTTACGATATGGGGAACGGCTATGTGGTAAAGGTTGCCAAAAACGGCTTTGGGATGGAGCAAAACCGGAATGAACACCGCTTGAGCCTGCTCTACAATGGCAATCTGCTGGCCAGGGTGATGTCGGCCTCCGATGACCACAGGATGCTCGTGATGCAGGCGGCGGAAAGCATCCGCAACATGAAGCCGGTGCTGGACTACTTCCATGTGGGAACAAGAAAGGCACTGTATTTCGCGCCGGAGCTTGTGGACCTTGTCAGAACGCACCGTTTGGTGCATCGGGAATTTCTCTGGCCCAGAAACTGGGGGCTGATCGGCAAGCGGCCCGTCATCATCGATTATGGCTTTGTCCTGCGCCGGAGAAGGCGGCGGCTGATATAGCAGGCGGCATTACGGCAGGTGTTTCAGATAGGCTTTGAACGCGCTGGGCACGGCGTATCGGCCATGCAGCGCAGCTCCGTCAGCCCAGGCATGCTGCCAGGGCGGTGAGAAGCATGGCGCATCCACCAGGAAGCCACGCATCCGCCACTCCACATGGGTAAACACATGCTTTGCTTCCGGCAGTGGCGCAAGCCCGGAGGGCTCCGCGCCCCAGGTTGCGAGCAGCGCAGCCGCTTCCGCCCCGTCCAGCCAGCCATCGGCGTTGGGCAGCTCCCAGAGGCCGGCCAGCAGGCCCTTGGGGGGCCGCAGCGCCAGCAGCGTGCTGCCGCCGCACCGGATCACAAAAACCGTTTTCAGCTGGATTGCCTTTGGCTTTTTCGCAGCCCTGACCGGCAGCGTGCCCGCAATGCCCAACGCGTTTGCCCGGCACACCCCCGCCAGCGGGCAGTCCTTGCACAATGGCGCGCCGTTGGGCAGGCAGACAGTTGCGCCCAGGTCCATCAGCGCCTGATTGAAGTCGCCTGGGCGATCCTGCGGCAGGATCGCGCGGACCAACGCGGTGAATCGCTTCTTCACCTTCGGCAGCGCGATGTCCTCCCCGCTGGCCAGCACGCGGGAGAGCACCCGCAGCACGTTGCCGTCCACGGCAGGCTCCGGCAAGCCGAAGGCGATGGAGGCGATGGCCCCGGCAGTGTAGTCGCCCACGCCCGGCAGCTCGCGCAGCGCCCGCCAGTCGGCGGGCAACCGGCCGTCATGTCTTTCCATTATTATCCGTGCAGCCTTTTGCAAATTGCGGGCCCGGCTGTAATACCCCAAACCCTGCCACAGCTTCATGAGCTTCGGCTCGTCGGCGGCAGCCAGCGCCGAAACATCGGGCAGCGCCGCCAGAAAACGCTCAAAATAAGGCAGCACCGCCTCCACACGGGTCTGCTGCAGCATGATCTCACTGACCCACACGCGATAGGGCTTGGGGTCGCTGCGCCAGGGCAGCACGCGGGCGCTGCGGTCATACCACGCAAGAAGAAGAGGCGGGATGAGGCCGGGCAAATTATCGAGATCAGCAGAAGCCATCGGCTACCCCTTCCACGACACGCACACCAGCCCGGCCACGCACAGCACGATGCCCGCGATGTGCACCGGCTTCAGTGCTTCCCGAAACAGCAGCAGCCCCACCGGGATCAGCAGCACGGACACGGCGATGTTGGCCACAAGCGCCGCTGTGCTCACCTGCCACCCGGCGCGATATGCCAGCAAGAACCCCACTTCCAGCCCAATGATGGTGACGCCCAGCAAAAGGGCCGTCCAGTTCAGCTGCCGAAACCCGGCCAGAAAGCCCTGCCCGCCGGGGAACAGCAGATAGGCGCCGAAGCAGCACACCGCCGCGGTGAAATAGGTGGCGGCAAGCGTCAGTGAAGGGTTCACGGTTGCCGGTGTGTTTTTCTGAATGATATGGTAGGCCACATTGGAGAGCACCACAAGCACGATGGAAAACCAATAGGTCATGTGTCTTTTGTCCGCCATCCCTGTCCGCCTCGTGTGCAGATATGCGGTGGTATCATATCACACTGCGGCGCGATTTTGTATCGATGCCGGCGGGACAATTTTCCGCATCATCCATTCACACAAGAAATCCGCAGATTGTCTGTGCAGAATACTTCTTGAATAATATACAGTTTGTGTTATCATTCCACAGTGACAGTTAAATTTTACAATGGGGTAAAATGTTCAAAAATTGGGTAATCATGCCAATTTCATTACTTTTCGTCGGAAAATGAACCATTGGGATGAATCATCCATTTTTGATCACAATAATTTTTGCATAATATACGGAGGGAATTTATGGGCAACCAGCAGTCAAAAGTTGCGATCATCGGCGCAGGGTTTGTGGGCGCGGCATCTGCCTATACCATCGCAGTGAACCAGCTGGTCAGCGAAGTGGTGCTGATCGATGTGATGAAGGAAAAGGCGATCGGCGAGGCGATGGACATCAGCCACGGCCTTTCCAACTTTGGCCAGATGAAGATCCACGCCGGCGATTATTCCGATTGTGCCAACTGTGACGTCATTGTGGTAACTGCGGGCCTGAACCGCAAGCCCGGCGAAACCCGGCTGGATCTGGCAAACAAGAACGTGCCGATTGCCCGCTCCATCACCGAAAACATCATGAAGTATTACACCCGCGGCGTGATCCTGGTGGTGGCCAACCCGGTGGATATTCTCACCTATCTCATCCAGAAATGGTCTGGGCTGCCCGCAGGCCGGGTCATGGGCACCGGCACCGCGTTGGACAGCGCCCGGTTCCGCTTTTTGCTCAGCGACAAACTGAAAGTGGATATTCAAAACGTGCACGCCTATATGATCGGCGAGCACGGCGACAGCCAGCTGCCCATCTGGAGCTGCTCCAACATTGCCTGCCAGAGCCTGGATGAGTATTGCAGCTCCTCCGGGGTTGTTTTGGATGACAGCGAGAAGGCCGCCATCATTGCCGACGTGAAGTCCGCCGGCGCCACCGTCATCCGCAACAAAGGCGCAACGTATTACGCCATCGCCTCGGTGGTGAGCTCGCTGGTGGAAACCATCCTGAAGAACAAAAACTCAATCCGCACCGTGGCCAGCGTGATCGACGGCCCCTATGGCATTCACGACGTGGCGTTGAGCCTGCCCTCCATCGTGAGCGCCAAGGGCGTGGAGCGCATCCTGAATCTGCACTTTTCCGCCACGGAAGAGGCTGAGCTTCTGTCTTGCGCCCAGAAGATGAAGGCGTTTTTGGATCAGGTGAAGCAATAACCCTCCCGCCGCAGCCGCGCGGCAACCATAAGTAAAACCGATGGCTTCGTAAAATCTATTTGGAGGTATATACCATGGACTACAGGAAGGAATCTCTCAGGCTCCACGGCGAATGGAAGGGCAAGATCGAAGTGATCAGCAAGGTGCCCGTGAAAGACCGCCAGGACCTCTCCCTGGCCTACACGCCCGGCGTGGCCGAGCCCTGCCTGGCCATCCAGAAAGATGTGAACCTTTCCTATGATCTGACCCGCCGCTGGAACATCGTGGCCGTAGTGACCGACGGCACCGCCGTGCTGGGTCTGGGCGACATCGGCCCCGAAGCCGGCATGCCCGTGATGGAGGGCAAGTGCGTGCTCTTCAAGACCTTCGGCGATGTGGACGCCTTCCCGCTGTGCATCCGCAGCAAGGATGTGGACGAAATCGTGAACACCGTGAAACTGCTGGCCGGCAGCTTCGGCGGCGTGAACCTGGAAGATATTTCCGCCCCCCGCTGCTTCGAGATTGAGCGCAGGCTCAAGGAAGTGTGCGACATCCCGATCTTCCATGACGACCAGCACGGCACCGCAGTGGTTACGCTGGCCGCGATGATCAACGCGCTGAAGCTCACCGGCAAAGAGATCAAGGACATTGAAGTGGTCGTGAACGGCTCCGGCGCCGCCGGCATCGCCGTGACGAAGCTGCTGATGAGCATGGGCATGTCCAAGGTCATCCTGTGCGATACCAAGGGCGCCATCTGGGAAGGCCGCGAAAACCTGAATTCCGAGAAGGCCGAAATGGCCAAGATTTCCAACCTTCACATGAAGAAGGGCAGCCTTGCCGATGTGCTGGTGGGCGCTGACGTGTTCATCGGTCTGTCCGCCCCCAACACCGTCACGCAGGAGATGGTGAAGAGCATGGCCAAGGATCCGCTGATCTTCGCGATGGCCAACCCCACTCCGGAGATCATGCCCGACGAAGCAAAGGCCGCCGGCTGCTCCATCATGGCCACGGGCCGCTCCGACTTCCCCAACCAGATCAACAACGTGCTGGCGTTCCCCGGCATCTTCCGCGGGGCGCTTGATGTGCGCGCCAGCGACATCAACGACGAGATGAAGATCGCGGCGGCCTATGCCATCGCCGACCTCATCAAGCCCGAAGAGCTGAACGCCGAATACATCATCCCGGCGCCGTTTGACCCCCGCGTGGGCTCGGCGGTGGCCAAGGCCGTGGCCGAGGCCGCCCGCAAGAGCGGTGTGGCAAGGATCTAGTCGCTCTCAGTCAGGGGTGTGGGTTCATCGGAACCCACACCTCTTTTTTATCTACAGAAACCACCTTGTTCCCTATTCCCAGCTCATTCCACAGACCACACCTCTTCAGACTAGGGCAGATTTGTTCCCTGCCCTTTCGTTATTGCCAAAATGACGGCACACAGCCGTCAGGTTCCTATGGTATGATGGTGGTAACCATGGGGAGGTGAAGCACATGATCCTATCCATCAAAGACTATTTACAGGAGTCCATGTTGGAGATGGGCATATCGGCAAGCGGTGTACAGCTGCCCGACGCAAGGCTCGATCCGGAAACAATCCGGGTGATCATGATCAACGAGGTGCCGCCGGGAAACCCGGAAGACTGGTTCTACAGCAACAGCGCCAATCCCGGCTATATGCAGACCACACTTGCACTGTTTCGGGACGCAGGCGTGCACGCGGGCAGCATCGGCGATCTCCTCGGCATGGGGATCTACATCACCACGGCGGTAAAATCTCCAAAAACCGGGTATGCCGTCGACCCAGCGGCAATCACCGGGCACTTGCCCATTCTGGAGCGGGAGATCGATCTGTTCCCCAACCTGAAGGTCGTGATGCTGATGGGCGATGTGGCCAAAAAGGCGTTTAACATAATCGCGAAAAAACGCACAAAGAAGAACTGCATCCCATCGGGGTCCACCTACAAGATTCGCGGAAATGAGTTCTTTTTCGGCAATTTGCGGGTCTTTCCCTCCTATATCATGACCGGGGGCAACATCCTGATTGAAAAAGCGAAACGTGAAATGATTTCAGATGATATCCGGCGGATGAT
>JAEYYW010000015.1 GCA_023428265.1 Bacillota bacterium
TATGAATGGATATACAAAGAAAGGTCGTGAGTAAATGCAACCGGAACAACAGGGCAAGCGGATACAAAGGATTCTCAGCATGTTGCTGCGATACGCAGCCCCGGCTGTCTTTGCAGTCGCTCTGGCCCTGCTTGCGTTCTTTTATTGGCAGCTGCATTTGGAATTTGACCATCTGAAGGATTCGTTGGAATCCAACGCGATGAGCATTGAAACGGTGCAATCGTCTATGGATCAATTGGATCGCCCGAAACCGGTTTTCTTCATCGCGCGTTTTGATCTAAACTACAAAAAGGATGAGTACGGCGAGGGGTATTCCGGCACGGCGATCATTTCCTGCGACCTGCCGGACGCCAGCATTGTAATTCTGAAAACCACGCTGCTTTCCGGCGGGTCGGCTTATACCGAGGAGGTTTCCTACAGCCTGGTGATCGTGCAAGACGGTATCGGCAGGTATCCCACTTATGACTGGGGGGAGACCGGAAAAATTGAAAAGCCCGAATACCAATTTGAAGTGATCGGGTATGTCCAGATGGAGAGGGGCGTTGAATAAGGACCGATTAAATATGTCGCTGCCGCTTTCCACCGGCGGCGGCATTTACATTCCTCCCCGCTCCCTTGTCGGCAGGAGGAACGTACTAATAATAGGAAGCATTCTTATACTCAACTACACAACTATTGACAAATCGAACATATTAATACAAAATTCTTCATTATGATGAACATTTCATCGACAGTTTAGTTGGAGGGTTTTCGAGTTGATTGATAAAAAAAGCATACTGTACAGATTCATTTTCTCAGTCTCCCTTGTGGTGTTTGCACTGTTTGCGCAGTACACCGTCCACACGGTGGAGGAATGGATCGCTCATATGTTCTGGCAACTTTCCCCTATTATGGGTGCCATCATCTTACGATTCGTTGTTACCATTTGGATATTCCTGCTGGCTTTCCTGCTCACGCTGCTGTTCAACATCAAATCGCTGAAAACCCGCGCTGCATCGCGCGTGAGGTGGCATCGCCCAGTTCTGGTCTGTGCGGCGTTCGTTGTGATCTATTTTCTGACTCTTTACCACGTCAATGTGGATTTGTCCGCTTTGTTTGGCAGCGATTACACAGGCGCTAAGGAAAATTACTTTTGGATTGCCCTGCTGCTGCCCTTCCTGTGGGAGTATGCTTTGGGGTGGCATAAGCCCAGCGTATCGGAACAATCCGTGTAAGAAATAAAAAGCAAGAGGCCGGAGTGTGTGCTCCAGCCTCTTGCCGTTTGTCATACTACAATGCTATTTCCCCAGCACCTTCAATGCCTTGGCCACCACATTCTCCACATTGAAACCAAACTTGGCAAACACCTGGTTGGCCGGGCCGGACGCGCCGAAGCCCTCCATGCAGAGGATGTCGCCATCGAGGCCAATGTAGCGGTGCCAGCCAAAGTCATTGCCGGCTTCCACCGCCACGCGGGCGCGCACGGCCTTCGGCAGCACCTGCTCCTTGTATTCGTCGCTCTGGCGGTTGAAGAGCTCCCAGCTGGGCATGGAGACCACGCGGGCGGCGATGCCCTGGGCTTCCAGCACATCGGCGGCCTTGTAGATCAGTTCCACTTCGGAGCCGGAGGCAAGCAGCAGGATGTCCGGCGTGGGCTTGCTGGCTTCCTTGAGGATATAGGCGCCTTTCAGGGCTGCCTTGCCGGTGCCCTCATAGAGCGGCAGGTTCTGGCGGGTGAGCGCCAGCGCCGTGGGGCCGTTGGCAGTGAGGCCATACACCCAGGCGGCAGCGGTCTCGCGGGCGTCCGCCGGGCGGAACATCGTGAAGTCCGGGATGCTCCTCAGGGATGCCAGCTGCTCGATGGGCTGATGGGTGGGGCCGTCCTCGCCCACACCGATGCTGTCGTGGGTGAGCACATACACAAGCGGCAGCTTCATGATGGAGCTGAGGCGCATGGAGTGCTTCATATAGTCGCTGAACACAAAGAATGTGGCCACATAAGCCCTCAGGCCCCCGTGCAGCGCCATGCCGTTGCCAATGGCCGCCATCGCGTGCTCGCGCACGCCAAAGTGCATGTTGCAGCCGGCATAGTTTTCAGCGGAGAAATCGCCGCGACCCTTCATGTCCGACTTGTTGGAGGGGGCCAGGTCGGCGGAGCCGCCGATCATGTTGGGCAGGATCGCCGCCAGACGGTTCAGCACCGTGCCGGAGCTGTTGCGGGTGGCGTCGGGCTTGTCAAACTTCATGAACTCCGGATCATCCAGAAGGCCTTCCGGCACCTTGCCGTTGAACCACTGATCCCACTCGGCTGCCAGCTCCGGATAGCTCTTGCTCCAGTCGGCAAACAGGCGGTTCCAGGCAGCTTCGGCTTCCTTGCCTGCCTTCTTGATCGTTTCCAGATGGGCATAAGCCTCATCGGGCACATAGAAATCCTTGTCTGCCGGCCAGCCCAGGTTTTCCTTCAGGCATACCACGTTGTCGGCGCCGAGGGGCTCGCCGTGAGCGGACGCCTTGCCCTGCTTGGCCGGGCAGCCGTAGCCGATCTGCGTCTTCACGATGATCAGCGAGGGCCGGCTGGTGTCTGCCTTGGCGGCGGCTATGGCGGCGGAGATCTCCTCCACATCGTTGCCGTCAGCAACCTTCAGCACCTGCCAGCCATAGGCTTCATAACGCATGCCCACGTCTTCGCGGAAAGCAATGTCGGTGTGGCCTTCGATGGAGATGTCGTTGTCGTCATAGAGCACAATCAGCTTGCCCAGCTTCAGCGTGCCGGCCAGAGAGCTGGCCTCGCCGGAGATGCCCTCCATCATGCAGCCGTCGCCGCATAGGGCATAGGTGTAGTGATCCACCACATTCATGCCGTCACGGTTGAACTTGGCGGCCAAATGCGCCTCGGCGATGGCGAAGCCCACGGCGTTGGCAATGCCCTGGCCCAGGGGGCCGGTGGTGGTTTCCACACCCACGGTGTGCATGTATTCGGGGTGACCGGGGGTCTTGCTGCCCAGCTGGCGGAACTGCTTCAGGTCGTCAATCGTCAGGCCGTAGCCAAACAGGTGTAGCAGAGAGTAGATCAGCATGCTGCCGTGGCCGGCAGAAAGCACAAAGCGGTCACGGTCCAGCCAGTTGGGGTTGGCGCTGTTGTGCTTCATGTGGCGGCCCCAAAGCGTGAAAGCCATCGCGGCTGATCCCAGCGGCAAGCCGGGGTGGCCGGACTTGGCCTTTTCCACGGCCTCGGCGGATAATACGCGGATGGAATTGATACACAGGTTTTCTACGTTGCTCACTTTCATACCTCCATTAACGGCCTTGGCCGATAAATTTGTCCAATGTGGATGTGTCCAGCCCCTCGGTGCCATTCAGCAATGGAGCCAGCTCTTTTGCGATGAGGAGCGCGCCGCCGGCCACATCGGACTCGATGTTGAGCGGCATCACCGGGTCGTGCAGGCTCATGCGCAGCAGCAGCCAGCCCTGGCCGGCTTCGGAATTGATGCGCACGCCCTCAAAGTTTTCCGCCTCTGGTGACCACCCTGCCACCTGGGCAGCCTTCACCTTTTCCAACACCGCAAGGCCCGCTGCCTTGAAGTCTGGCACGGTGATTTTCAGCCGGAGCTCCACAGCCTCCGCAGGCTCCGCAAGGTCGGCGATCAGGCCGGTCAGTGTGCGGCCGGCTTTGTTCAGCTCCGCCAGCTTGATCAGAACACGGGTGACCAGATAGGCTCCGTCATCCAGAAAATAGTTGTCTTTCAACGCGCAGTGGCCGGATGTTTCAATGGCCATCGGTGAGCAGACCCCTTGCTTTTCCAGCCGGATGGCTTCGCCGATCACGTTTTTGTAACCGCGCATATACCGGCGGTGCACGCCTCCCAGAGCCTTGATGAATGCAGCCAGGCCGGTGGAAGTGATCGAGTCGGTCACGATGGTGCCGCCGGGATATTGCTCCAGCACGATGGCGGCCATCAGCGCAATCAGGCGGTTGCGGTTGATTTCGCGGCCATCGGCGCCCACCACGGCGGCGCGGTCACAGTCGGTGTCAAAGATGATGCCCAGATCGGCCCCAGTGCGCTCCACCGCCGAGCAGATGGCCTCCATGGCCTCATGCTCCTCCGGGTTGGGAATGTGGTTGGGGAACCGGCCATCGGGCTCCAGAAACTGGCTGCCTGCTGTGTCGGCCCCAAGGGGCTCCAGCACGCCGCCCACGAAAAAGCCGCCGGCGCCGTTGCCGGCATCCACTACAATTTTCAGGCCGGCAAGCGGTTTCTCCGCACCGGTCACTTGCCGCACGGTTTTCACAAGCCCCGCGGCATACTCGGCCAAGAATGCAGTTTTGACAATCTCCCCTGCCTGTACTTGTGCCGGTGCAAAGCCGGCGCAACGCTTCAGAATCTCCGAAACCTGGGCTCCCTCCAACCCGCCGCCCTTGGTGAAGAACTTCAGGCCGTTGCGGTTCCAGGGCAGGTGGCTGGCGGTGACCATCACCGCGCCGTCGCAATTCAGCGTGTCCGGTAGCGTGGTCATAAACATCGCCGGCGTGCTGCAAAGGCCGCAATCGAGCACTGCCGCGCCGGTGGCGGCCATGCCGCGGGCTGCAGCAGCCAAAATGTCCGGAGAAGACAGGCGGCTGTCCATACCGATGGAAATCTTCAGTGAGCCAGCAGGCTTGCCGGCCTGCTCCGCCAGCCATCCGGCAAACACGGCGGCGATCACATGGCTGTCATCCGCAGTGAGGCTCACCGCCTCATTGTTGTAGCCGGGCAGGGCCACGCCCCGCACATCGGTGCCGCTTTTCAGTTTGAGCCAGTCTTTCATGGAACCTCCCAGACCCTCACCCCCAACCCCCTTTACCCACTGTCATTCCGCAGGAATGATGGTTGCATTGGGCGAGGGGGCATAGTTTGTAGCTGGGGGCTTCGCCCCCTATCCCCCTATTGCAAGACATTAGAAGCTGTGTTTTTGATTAAGTTGGCTCCCTACCCGCCCTTGTACATGAAACTAAAACCGATTCCACCGCAGCACTTCTTCCAGCGCCTTCTTCTGCGGTTTTTGCGGCTCGCCATCGGGCACACCCACCGCCAGCAGCACCGCCAGCTCGTGGCTTGCCGGGCAACCAAGCAGCTTTTCAATGGCCGGCGCGTGGGGCAACCCATGGGAATTCACCCAGCAGGTGCCAAGGCCCTCAGCCACGGCTGCCAGTATCATGTTCTCTGTGGCAGCGGAGCAATCCTCAATCAGGCAGATGGAGCTTTTGTCACAGAAAACAGCCACACAGGCGGCGGCTTCGCCGATGAAGCGGCCCCACTTGCACTCCTGGGCAACCTTGGCCTTCATTTTGGGGTCATCCACGACCACAAAGACCCAGCCCTGGGCATTGCAGCCGGACGGGGCCAGCGTTGCGGCTTCCACAAGCTTGGCCAGCGTCTCGCGGGAGACCGGTTCCGGCTTGAACTTCCGCACACTGCGGCGCTTGCGCATCGCGTCATATAGGTTCATCCTTCCACCTCCATGCCGGTGATAAAACGGTAGAGCGGCCTATGGTCCACGATGCACTGGCGCAGCTTGTTTGCCAGCTCCGGGGAAAACGCTGCCTCTGAGACCGGCTCCACATGCTCGGTATAAAACGTCTTCTTATTGTACCAGAAAGCGAGCTCTCCATCCAGACCGGGCTTCCTGGGCTTGGCGTAATCCTCCCCTGCGACACGATAAGCCTTGAGGGCCGGGGTTGCGACAATGCTGCGGAACAGGTCCGGTCGGGCGTCAATGCGCTTGCGGAAACGGTTCATGGCCTCCGGCTGCGGCATATAAAAGCCCATGCCCCACCCGATCTCTTCAGGGGTCAAATAAAAGTAGTAGCTCAGCGCCGTGCTGTTGGTTTCTCCGGTGCGTTTGAAGCTCAGCCAAAGATTGTCCCGATAAAAGTCCCCCTTGCAGCGGCGGGCATCGCGATAGGTGCGGGCCACAATACGGTTGGGCCGCCCGTCAATGGCGGGATCCACCGCCTGCGCCGCCGGGGCAAGCTCCACAGCCAGGGCATAGAGTGGGTCTTTCAGCGATTTGAGATAGACATCCTTGTTGGCATTAAACCACTCTCGGTTGTTGTTGAAGCGGATGTCCAGCAGGAATTTAAACCCCTCGGGGGGGATGCCGTTGAATGCCATGCGTTACGCCTCCAAGCGGATTATAGGGGGAAGTAAAATAGAGATCAAGTCACAATTTGTAAATTCCCAATTTCATTCCGCCTTGCCCGCCAACCGCTCTCCCAGCTCAAAAGATCTGCGGCAATCCTCCGGAAAGACCGTGCGGCGGCGCTCTTCTTTCGCCCGGGGGTCAAATATGCTTGATACATAGTTGGAGTAGTCGTCAAACTGCAGTGTGTCATTGGAATAGACCGGCGGCTCCACGCTGCCGATGATCCACCGGAGCAGGTTTTCCGCGTTGCTCAGTCGCTCGGGGTAGCCGATCTGATGCATTCTCTGCTCATCCACATTCATCGTGTAGACAAAACCAACCCTCGCGTGGCCGGGATAAAGGCTCTTGCGGGAGTGGTCATACACCAGGTATTGAAAGGCCAGCCTCTCCAAAAAGGAGCGGACAGCGCCGGTTACATCCCCCAGATAGATTGGGGAGCCGATCACCAAACCGTCGCACCGCTCAATCTCCGCCAGCACCGGCATGAGACCGTCCTGCCGGGCGCAGCGGCCATAGCTTTTCCCGCCCACCCGCTTGCACGCGAAACAGCTGACACAGCCCTTGAAATCAAGATCAACCAGGTGCACCAGCTCCGTCTCAGCCCCCTGGGCGGCGGCGCCGTCCAGCGCGGCGCGCAGGAGCGCGGCGGTGTTCCAATCCTTGCGGGGGCTTCCGTTAATGGCCAGAACTCTCATGCATTTCTCTCCCTACATCATGTCAAACAGCGACACCTGGTTTTGCTTCGGGATGCCCTCCAGGCACCGGAACTTCCGCAGCACCTCCATCACGGCGCTGGAAATGCCGGCGCGCTTTTTCAGGTCTTCCTCGGAAATGAAAGGGCCTGCCGCCCGGGCGTTGACAATGTTCATGGCAGCGGATGTGCCCAAGCCCGGCAGGGCATTCAAGGGTGGCCGGATGGAGCCCTCCCCGGTGATCAAGAACTTCACCGAGTCAGACTGATAAATGTCGATGTTGGTGAACTGGATGCCGCGGGCCATCATTTCCAGCACGATCTGCAGGATCGTGAGCTTGTTTTTGTCCTTCACAGCCAGCTTGTTTTCCTGGTTGTCCAGCTCTTCCACCTGCTGCTTGATCTTCTTGTAGTCGTCCATCATCACAGATGCGTCAAAGTCGTCGGCGCGCACGGTGAAATAGGTGGCGTAATACTCCCGGGGATAATGCACCTTATAGTAGGCAACCCTGAGGCCCATCGTGACATAGGCCACGGCGTGGGCCTTGGGGAACATGTATTTGATCTTCTTGCAGGAGTCAATGAACCACTGGGGCACGTTCTTTTCCACCATGGCCGTTTCCATGTTGGGCTTCAGGCCCTTGCCCTTGCGCACGCTCTCCATCGTGTCGAAAGCGATCTTGGGGTTTACACCCATGGAGATCAGATAGAGCATAATGTCGTCACGGGTGCAGATGGCCTGCTTGAGTGTGGCTACACCGTTGAGGATCAGATCCTGCGCGTTGTTGAGCCACACGTCGGTGCCGTGGGAAAGGCCGGAGATACGCACCAGCTCCGAAACCGTGGTGGGTCGGGTGTCTTCCAGCATGCCGCGCACAAACTTGGTGCCGAACTCCGGCACGCCATAGGTGCCTTGCTCGCAGCAGATATCCTCCGGCTTCACGCCAAGGCTCTTGGTGGAGGTGAACAGCGCCATCGTGTCGCGGTCGTCAATCTTGATTGTGACCGGATCCAGGCCCGTGAGATCCTTGAGCATCTTGAGCATCGTGGGGTCGTCGTGACCCAGGATATCCACCTTGACGAGGCGGTCATGCAGCGAATCAAAGTCAAAATGCGTTGTGATCGTGCCGGATTCCTTGTCGTCCGCCGGGTGCTGGATCGGCGTAAATTCGTATATCTCATATTCCTTCGGCACAATGATGATGCCGCCGGGGTGCTGGCCGGTAGTGCGCTTCACGCCGGCACACCCGGAGGCCAGGCGCTCAATCTCCGCGCTGGAGACGGAGCGGCCGCGCTCCTCCATATACTTGAGCACAAAGCCATAAGCCGTGCGGTCGGCGATGGTGCTGATCGTGCCGGCGCGGAACACATTCCCGGTGCCGAACAGCTCTTCGGTGAACTTGTGCATCACTGGCTGGTTCTCGCCGGAGAAGTTGAGGTCGATATCGGGCACCTTGTCGCCTTCGAAGCCCAGGAACACCTCAAACGGGATGTCAAAACCATCACGCTTGTATTGCGCGCCGCAAACGGGGCAGTCTTTCTCCGGCAGGTCCGGGCCGCAGCCAAGCTGCTGCGCGTCCACCGACCAGTCGGAATGCTTGCAGTTGGGGCAGATATAGTGCGGCGGCAACGGGTTCACCTCGGTGATCCCGGTCATCGTGGCCACAAAAGACGAGCCGACTGAGCCGCGGGAGCCAACCAAATACCCATCCTGATGGGAGCGCTTGACCAACGCCTGCGCAATCCAGAACAACACGGCAAAGCCGTATTTGGTGATGGAGCCCAGCTCCTTGTTGAGGCGCTTCTCCACAATCTCCGGCAGCGGGTCGCCATAAATTTCTTTGGCGTTCTTCCAGCTTTCCGAAACGATAAACTCCTCCGCCCCATCCACCTTGGGCGCATAGAGCTGATAGGGCGGCAGCGCTTCCACATCGCCAATCTGCTCAATGAGCGCGTTGGGAGCGGTGATCACCACCTCGCGGGCCAGTTCCTCGCCCAGCCAGGCGAATTCGGCCAGCATCTCCGTAGTGGTGCGGAAATAGAGAGGCGCCTGCTGGTCTGCGTCGGAAAAACCCTGGCCGGCCTGCAGGATGCGGCGATAGCACTCGTCACCGGGCTCCAGAAAGTGGGCATCGCCTGTGGCGACCACAGGTTTATTGAGCTTGCGGGCCAGTTCAATGATCTTGCGGCTGAGGGCATGCAGCCCCTCGGCGTCGCGCACCCTGCCGGTGCGCAGCAAAAACTGGTTGTTGCCGTCGGGCATGATCTCCAGATAATCATAGAACTCGGCGATGCGCTCGGCTTCCCCGTCCTGACCGGCCAGCAGCGCCTGATAGAGCTCGCCGGCCTCGCAGGCCGAGCCCACCAGAAGCCCCTCCCGGTGGGCTTCCAGCACCGATTTGGGGATGCGGGGCCGGCTCTTGAAATGCTCCAGGTGGGAGATGGACACCAGCCGGTAAAGATTGACCAGGCCCTCGCGGTTCTTCACCAGCAGCACGGCGTGA